>JBKHAH010000040.1:0-28835 GCA_046542995.1 Bacteroidales bacterium | reverse complement strand
ATTATTAAGTGTTTTGAATCTTTGTTGCATTTCCCTTGTACTACCAATCATCGTCATCCCAATCATCATCATCATCCCAATCATCGTCATCGTCATCCCAATCATCATCGTCATCCCAATCATCGTCATCATCATCCCAATCATCGTCCCAATTGTCATCATCATTCTTTGTAGTAGTCCTTTCATCATTTGTTGAGGCTGCTCCAGTTGTAGCATTGGTAATTCTTATTGGCGTTCTGAATAGAGTCGCATTATCGTCCTGATTTTCATCAAAAGCCTTGTTAGAATTAACCCATATACCAAACCGGTAATTACCCGGCTGGATTCCTGCTGTTTCATTCAGGTTGATGGTTTCGTTTTCATACTCTTTTTTTCCCATATGATATAACCCGGGTAAAGAGTAAGTTTTCACAAAAATTACATCATCCTCCGAAGTGCTCCCCTCTGGCAGTAAGTATAGGCTAACCTCAAAAGCGGGAGTTACATACTCTGAGTTTTCACCATCGCAAAGAACCATGAAATTTAATCCCTGAATGGTGTTTGTAGCCTCATCAAACTCTTCAAAATACATATTTGAGTCAATGTTTGACGGGTACACATTTGCCTCCTTAACAGTCTGCCCAAATGCAAAATGGCTTGCAAATAGAACAATAAATAAAATTAACTTTTTCATAATTACAAATCTTTAAGGTTTATTTTTGTTAAGCAAATTACATAAAAATTTTATTTGCTGCTGCTTTATAATGATTATTGTTATTAGAAATAGCATCATTACTTTAAAAATATGATATTGCTATTACCGTTAATATATCGATTTTAAACATTCAATTATCGTGCCGAAATAGTTTGGTAAAAAACCTTAACTTAGCAATCAAAACGAACAATTAAATGGCAGGAACAAGAGGCAGTAAATACTACGATATTTTCCTAAAACACAGGGTTTGGCTCGAGAATATTCAGGGGCAAGATATTGTTGGTGATGGGAAGTTCGACCTCCTGTTAAGTATTGACGAGCTTGAATCGCTTATGGCTGCTGCAGATAAACTGGGGATTAGCTACCGCAAAGCGTGGGGCAATTTACGCGAAATTGAGCAAAGGCTTGGCTTTCCTGTAGTTGAAAAGCAACGTGGTGGTAAAGAGGGTGGTAAAACTACGCTCAATGCCGAAGGGAAAAAGCTAATAAGCGCGTATAAAGAATTCTTAATTGATATAGAATCCTTAATGCACGATGCCGCAAAAAATTTCTGGGCAAAGGTTAACGATTAGGAGAACTGAAAAGAAAATGCTATAAAAACAAAAATCTTTTTCACTTTTCCTTTTTTATTCCAATCCGATATGCTTTTTTTACATAACGAAAATATATTAACATGAACCGAGCCATGATAATACTATTTACACACACATTCCATGATTATTTTAGAAGAAACGTTGCTGGGTAAATTAAACAGGGAGTCATGGCAAATTCCATCCCTGCCTCGCCAGCAGGCTGGTGTACCTTTGATAATTAAAAAATAAACACATGAAAAGAATAATAAGCATCTTATTTCTGCTGCTAACTTTAAGTGCATGCATTGATAACAAACAGGAGACCCTTGTCATTTTTCATGCAGGGAGCCTGTCGTTGCCCTTGAAAGCAATTGCTGATAGTTTTACTGCTGAAAATCCAAATGTACATATACAACTCGAAGCAGCAGGTAGCGTGGAGTGTGCACGAAAAATTACGGAGCTAAATCGCAGGGCAGATATTATAGCCTCGGCCGATTACAGGATAATTAACGACATGCTTATACCTCAGCACGCTAACTGGAATATACTTTTTGCAAGCAACGAGATGGCTTTGGTGTTCACACGAAAATCACGCTTTGCAAACGAGATAAACAAAGATAATTGGTTTGAAATCCTTCAGCATAAAAGCGTGCATCATGGTCGTAGCGACCCCAATGCCGACCCCTGTGGGTACAGAACTTTACTCACACTTCAACTAGCTGAGAAATATTACAATAAGCCCAATATTGCCAAAAATATCTCTGAAAAGGACAGGCGTTTTATCAGACCCAAAGAGGTGGATTTAATCGCATTACTGGAAAGCGGTGCAATTGATTACATATTCCTTTACCGCTCAGTTGCCGTTCAGCATGGACTCGAATATTTAACGCTGCCTAAGGAGATGAATTTGGGAGCCACTTCGCATGCAGATTTTTATCAGAATGCAAGCGTTACAATTAGAGGCTCCTCCCCTAACGACTCGTTAACAATTCAGGGCGAACCTATGGTTTACGGAATTACTATCCCAAAAAACGCTCCCAACAAGGAATTGGCAGAAAAATTTATAAAATATTTTACTAATAGAAGCAAGGGGTTAAAAACGATAAAATCAATGGGCATGCCGTTGGTATGGCCTATGGAAATACACGGAAGGAAAGAAATGGTTAACCTTAACGAAGCCGCTCAAACAAAATAGTTTTATGCAAAAATCGTCCATAAAATTAATTTTTTCTGTTTTAGGTGGGCTTGTTCTGCTTTTTATTGTTGCCCCATTGCTGGGAATGGTTCTTGCCACACCCTTATCTAACCTTTTTGAAACGGCCGCTGAGAGGGAGGTTCAATCGAGTATTTGGTTAACCTTGGGTGTATCTATGGTAGCAACACTCTCGTTCTCCTTAATGGCAATACCGTTATCGTACCTGCTGGCACGCCATAACTTCCCTTTTAAGAGTATTGTTTTAGGAATAATCGACCTCCCCATTGTAATCCCACATTCTGCCGCAGGCATAGCACTTCTGGGCTTTATTAGTCGCGATTCAGTAATTGGTAAGGCTGCCGGAGCGCTGGGGTTTAATTTGGTAGGCAGCCCTGTTGCCATTGCTTTGGCCATGGCTTTTGTTAGTTTACCCTATTTACTAAATGCAGCGCGCGATGGTTTTTCGGCTGTGCCTGAAAGGCTAGAAAAAGCAGCCCTGCTGCTAGGCGCTTCGCCTGTAAGAGTTTTCTTTACCATTTCGTTACCCCTGGCCTGGCGCAGCATTGTATCTGGTTTGGTAATGATGTTTGCCCGGGGCATGAGCGAGTTTGGTGCTGTGGTAATAGTTGCTTATCACCCCATGGTTGCTCCAGTTCTAATTTTCGATAGGTTTAATGCCTTTGGATTAAAGTACGCCCGACCAGCAGCAGTGCTTTTTATTGGGGTTAGCCTGCTTGTTTTTGTGGTCATTAGAATACTAGCTGCTAAAAAGAAGAATGATGCTTAAGGTTCTGAATTTAAACAAAGAATACGGAGAATTCTCCCTCAAAAGTATTAACCTAAATGTAATGCAAGGTGAGTATTTTATTCTACTTGGCCCATCTGGTGCAGGTAAATCTGTTGTACTCGAACTAGTTGCAGGATTTATGAAACCCGATGCTGGTACTATTAAACTTAACGGCAAGGATATTACAGATTTGAGCATTCAAAACCGAAGCGTTGGCTTGGTTTTTCAAGATTTAGCCCTATTCCCTCACCTATCGGTAAAGCAAAATATTTCATACCCACTACAAAGAAAAGGCTTTGGTAGTCGCAAAATTTACCGAAGGGTAATTGAGCTGGCTAACACCTTATCAATATCGCATCTTCTGCGGAGATTCCCTCCCACCCTCTCGGGTGGTGAACAGCAGCGGGTTGCCCTTGCACGAACGCTTGCCCTTAAGCCAGACATACTTCTGCTGGATGAACCTCTATCATCGCTTGATGTGGAGCGAAAGGCAGAAATCAGGAAACTACTTAGGGAGATTAACAGGCAAGGACAAACCATAGTTCATGTAACCCACGATTACGAAGAGGCCATTGCCCTAGCCAACAGAATTGCTGTAATGCATAATGGTGCGATTGAGCAAACCGGCACTCCGAAAGAGGTTTTTAGCAAACCAGCATCAACTTTTGTTGCAGGATTTGGAGGAATCCGCAATTTTTTTGAGGCAAATGTAAAACCATCAGTCTACAATGATTTGGCCGAAGCACAAATTACAAGTAAACTGAATATTTACTTGCTAGGGAACCCGATTGGCTCCGGTTATGTTACTTTTCCTGAGAATGCTGTAAGCATTTCAAAAAAACCATCGGATTCAAGCGCGCTAAACTGCTTTAAGGGCCAAGTTGCTGATTTTTACCCACAACGCTACGGAGTAGAGCTGGTTATTGATATTGGCGTAAAAATTCACTCATTGATAACAGATGAGTCGTTACAAAAACTAAGTATCTCTGTTGGTGCTGAGGTATGGGTATCGTTTAAAGCGAGTAGTGTAAGGTTTATAGGTAGGGAATAAGGTTAAGGTTAAGGTTAATAGCGTAAAGTTTGAAAAATAAATTCCAGCTTCTGCTCCATAGGCATATCTCCATCAATCCAATGAATATCTATGCCATTTCGCTCCATACGCCTAAACCAAGTCATTTGCCTTTTTGCAAACTGATGTATGGCCGTATTTAACCCATTAAACATTTCTACATACGATATTTCTCCCAGCACATGCTGTGTTATCCATTTATACTCCAATCCATAGTAAATAAGGTTTTCAGGCTTTACCCCTTTATCCAAAATCCCTTTTACCTCATCAATCATTCCTTCGTTCAACCGCTGCTTTAACCTTTCGGTAATTCTCCTTCTCTGCTGATAACGGGGGAACCTTACCCCAAAAACAATATTCTTTAACTTTGGATACTCAAACTCCTTTTTGTCAACTTTTGAGTAATACTCTTCAATCTCAATTGCCCTTATCAAGCGCTTTCTGGTATCGGTATCGGTATGGTTGTGAAGTTTCTTCATTGAAGCCAAAATCTCCTCAAGCTCACTGTGGCTTTTAGTTGAAAGTTGCTCTCTAAGTTCAGGGTTTTCAGGCACTGCAATAAGCCTGTATCCCCTAATTGCAGCCTCAATGTATAATCCGGAGCCACCGCATAAAACTGGCATTACGTTTTTCTTAGTAATGTTGTTATATGCATCCAGGAAATGTTTCTGATACTCATACACATTAAACTTAGATCCTGCATCAGCAATATCAATTAAATGGTAGGGAATTTGCTCTCCCTTAACAATATAATCGTGCAAATCTTTACCAGTTCCTAAATCCATCCCCCTGTAAACCTGCCGCGAATCGCCACTTATTACCTCACCACCAACTGTGTAGGCTAAATTTGTGGCAACAGCCGTTTTGCCTCCTGCTGTTGGGCCTAGTATGGTAATTAGATTATATCCATTGGGATTCCAGTGTGCCATTTACCCACAATTGTAATGAATTTTGTTTTAGTATGGGCAGTAAATTTAGCTATTTTTGTAGTCAATTTGATTTTCTTTTAAGCAAACGCAACAGTAAATGTATTTAACCTTACTATTATCGCCAAGGAGAGGCTGGAGAAAGGTAAAGAATAATCCTTTAGAAGTAAAAAGGATTATTCTAACTTTTATTCTACCAGCTATTCTTATGGCAACAATCTTTACATTTATTGCTACAAATTATAGCCAGAGCGATACCAATTTGGCTATCCGTAATGCCAGCTACTTCGCTTTAAAATGGCTGCTTTCAATATTACTTTCAGGATGGGCAATAAATAAACTAATTGGCGCATTTAAAGGGAAGAGGGAAATACGACACACTTTTCTTCTTGTTGCCTTCCCATCGGCATTCCTGCTACTATTTTCCAGTATTGCTTTATTTTTCCCAGGAATTAACCACCTTATGGCTGTTGGCGCTGCTATTGGGGTAATATACTTTTATATTGGTGTAAATACTCTAGTTATAATACCAAAAGAACGAGTTGTAGGTTTTTTTGTAACTTCGCTGCTGCTATTTTTTATAATCACTTCATTTTTCGAGGTGGTTTTTGCTATTATTTTCGAACTACCAATTAAAATATAATCACCATTTATGGCTACAGCATCAAAAAGAGTATCAATAAAAAACAAGAAGGCTTTTTATCAGTATGAGATTCTTGAGACTTTCACTGCCGGAATTATACTTACAGGTACTGAAATTAAATCGATACGTCTTAGCAAGGCAAGTTTGGTTGATGCTTACTGCAAATTTATTAAGGGGGAACTGTGGCTAACGGGTTTGCACATTGCGGAGTACTCCTATGGGAACTATAATAATCACGAACCCAAGCGCGACCGCAAGCTACTATTGAATAAACCAGAACTACGGAAACTATTCCGCGCCTCAAAAGAAAAGGGACAAACCATTATTGCTCTCAAACTTTTTATTAATAACAAAGGTTTGGCGAAGGTGGATATTGGACTTGCACGAGGTAAAAAGATGCATGATAAGCGAGAGGATATTAAGCAGAAGGATGCTAAAAGGGAACTTGACCGATTAAGAAAATTTTAATCGATTCGCGTTGACCGTTTTATGGTAAAACCAAAAACGCTGCCTTTTCCTTCCTGGCTATGAAAGATCATGTTGCCCCCATGGTACTCAACAAATTCTTTGCAAAGAATAAGACCAAGCCCAGTGCCCATTTCCTTGGCAGTACCAGGTCGTTTAACCCTAGTATCAATTTTAAAGAGTTGATCCAGCTCCTCTTCAGGTATTCCTATTCCATTATCCTTAACCAGTAAAGAAACACCGTCCTCCTTATTGTCTGAAGTAATGGATATTTCATCGCCCTGATAAGAAAACTTCACTGCATTGCTAATTAGGTTTCGCATAACTGTTAATAGCATGTTCTTATCGCACATAACCATTAAGCTGTCATCCACCCTATTGTGAATGGAAATATTTTTTGTGATAGCGTTCCACGAAACAATTCTAATTGCCTGCTCAACAAGAGCATTCAGGTTCACATTCTCTGGTTTAAACTCAAGAACACCAACCTGCGACCGCCCCCATTTTAGGAGGTTCTCAAGAAAGTCTAACATATTCTCGGCAAGCATTGTAACCTGCTTAAGGTTCTCTTTTTGCTCTTGAGCTGTCATGTCTTGTATCTTCTCTTGAAGAGTATCCATAAAACCAATAAAGGCAGCCAGAGGATTTTTTAAATCGTGAGCTATTATTGAGAAAAACTTATTCTTTGTGGCATTAATTTCTTCAAGCTCCATGTTCTGCTCCTCAATCTTCACATTCTTCTCTTTGAGGTCCCTGTTTGCATTAACTTTAACCCTATAGTTGAATAGCAATACAAAAACAATAAGCAGAGCCAGGATGCTCATTAAGATAAAGAATTTTTGAAGGAGCTTATGCTCTTTCTTTTGCCTGTCCAGCTCATGCGTAGCTTCTAACTCGGCCAGTTTGCGATCCGTCTCCATTTCGTATAAACTATCAACAACCAGATTCTGGGCTGCCAGATACTCGTATGCCCGCTTATAATCGCCCTTATTACTGTAAAAATCTGATAATGCTTTGTAAGAATCACTAATTGATTGCAAAGAGTTTGTCTGCCTGGCATAACGAATGCTCTCTAAAAACAGTTTTTCTGCTTTTGCCAAGCTATCAACATCAAAATAAAGGTACCCAACATTTCTTGTTATATTAGTTAACCCATATACATCATTATTCTCACGGTAAAGATTATACGCTTTGACACCATAACGTAAGGCTTCCTCAATATTTTTAAGATCTTGATAAACTATTGATAGATTTTGGGAGGCAAGTGCAATTTGCGATGGCAGGTTGGCTTCTTCTGATATATTAAGTGCTTGCTTATAGTAATCAAGTGCGTTTGGCAAATCATTCTTAAAATAGTAAATATTACCAATGTTAATTAGCGCCATTCCATGGTTCAAATTGTTTTCTAGCTTTGAGAAGAACATCTCAGATTTTAAATAATTCTCAAGAGCCAAATCATAATCAGCCATTTTCATGTAAATAAGGCCAATGTTATTATAGGCCGATGCAATACCATGCTCATCATTATGTTCCTTTGCATACTCCTGAGATAAAAGATGTGCCTCTAGGGATTTATCAAATTCGCCTTTGTAGTAATAAGCATTCCCAAGGTAGCGAAACAGCCTACCGATATTATCAGAGAAATCATTCCTTTTAGCCAGGTTTATAGCCTTATCGTAAAATTCTATTGCTGAATTGTAACGAGCAAGATGGGTGTATTTATCAGCGAGTTTCTCGGCCTGTTTTATCATTAATTTTGCTTCACCCAAGTCAACTGAAGCCTCATAAGAGAGTTTTTGATACTTTAGGCTTAACTCTATTGAATCATTCTCAAAAGTTTTGGCTAACCTATCATAAACCTCAACCCTTTCCTCGGGGCTTAAGTTTTTTAAGGTTGCCTTTAGGGTATCAGTTTGTCCTAACACCACAAGAGATTGTAATGCAAGTAATATTGTGAGGATAGGTAGTAGTAATTGTTTAAATGTTCTCATTAATTATATTCACCAATGGTTATTTAATATCTCTGTCATACAAAAGTAATTACATGTATTATGCCAAAAAGTTACATCAATACATCTAAATATTTAAAAGGTCAAGTAAAAAAACATAAAATTATTATTTTTAATCATTACGCAACCTTTATTTGTAATTCATCATCTATGCTATGTAAATATGTGGTTTTTGTCCCAATTTTCAATCCAGCCTAAAAACCAAAAGCTCGCTTTGCTTTAATGCAACAGCGAGCTTTCTCATAAATAAGGGTAGCATTAAATATTTTAGGGGTTATACCTTGATTTTTTGAGGATACTCTGATAATCCTTTTCATTCATAAGCATGGATAATGTATAATCATTATTCCTTCTCATGAATCTGGAAACTATTCTGTAACCTAGCCAAACGGCTGCTTTTCCTGGAGATTCTTTAGTAAATCCATGAGTGAACGGTGCATCACCAACAAACTGGTTTATTGTAAATTGTTCGGTAGTAAACAGCAACTTGTGCTCAACCAGATGCCCCCACATTTGTGCTTCATTCCGCTTACACCATTCCATTTGATCTGGCGTAAAGCCAAAAATTAAGCTATCCGATTGTTCAGGTAGCAATCGTTTAGTCAGATACATGAGTTTGCCCTCATATATTATATTGCTTGCAAGATCGTCAATGGTATCATTAAACTGAAACTCGCCAAAAGCCCATGATCTGATTATGTCGGAGGGGATTTTCTTGGGATGCATATTATGCCTTAGGTACTTATGAATACCCAGCATGGGGTAATACTCACAATCACGCCCTAAATAACGATCAAACCCTACGCCAACTATACCTTCAGCAATCATTACCGAGTTGTTAAATCCTGACACAAACCCGTATACTTTTGGCACTTCTTTCTCTGGAAAATAATACTTGTATCGCTTAAAGGCGTTGGTTATCGTTTGATCTAATTTGTCAGTATTTGGAAAAACCTTCTGCACTTCGGCATAGGTTTCCGAAACCATATTATCGGTTACAAAGCTGTAAAGGTAGCTACTAAATTCAGGATCCTCAGGTAAACCTATTCCAATAATACCATCTGTAAAATGAGAGAAGAAATCTCCATACTTCTCCTCTAACCATTCAGTATTATTTTCAATAGAATCGGGGTTTATTCCAAAAAGATCCTGATCGAACCGATGAATACTCATTTCAAGATCAATGCTTTCCAACGGCACCTCATCCTTGCTACACGTACATGATTTAAGCAGCATCATTGCGATAATAAATAAACCCAGTAAAATATTTCCTAGTCTCATAATCTTACATTTTATAACCACAAAAATATGTTATTATAGCGCTTCTGCCACGTTCTTATTGTGTTAAAAGTAGCTAAAACGTCAGGCTAAAGGCATAAAAAAAAGGGGAGTTTACTGCTCCCCTTTTTAATAACTTAAGAGATCCTAGTGCTCTCCATGCATCAGCTTTCTAATTAGCGGAGCTAAAACCAGCGCCATAACAGCAACACCAAAAGCTACTATAGCAATTGTTGAGAATACATGAGAGTATGAGAGTAGCGTTCTGAAACCGCCTTCGGCGTTTGCTACCCCATCGGGTGATAATCCGGTAACGCTAAGGGTGATTCTTTCAAACAAACCACCATTTCCTTCTACATCCTTTGTAGTAAACTTAGCAATAATACCAGCTATGTAATGCGCAAACGACATTGATAAGAACCAAACACCCATCATGAAACTAACTACCTTAGCAGGAGAAAGGCGGGTTACAACCGATAATCCAATTGGACTTATAAATAGTTCTCCTGTTGTAATAAAGAAGTATCCAACAATTAAGAAGAGTATTGGCACCTGACCAGTTTCTGATGCAAACCTTGCTCCATACGCAAAAATCAGGAATCCTAAACCAACCTGAGCTAAACCGTAAGCAAATTTAAACGGTGTGAAGGGATTCATCCTCTTCATTGAGAGCCATGTCCATATCATTGAGAATGGAATAGCTAGCGTAATAATAAAGAATGGATTAATCATGTTAGTTTGGGCGGCATTCATAAAAACCAAATCAACATTACGGCTTGCGTAAAGAGTTATGGTGCTTCCAGCTTGCTCAAAGAACGACCAGAAAATTGTACTGAAAATTGCCAGTATAAAAATGGCAATAATCTTCTCTCGTTCCACTTTAGTAATCTCCATAAACGATTTACCAACAATAATAACAACCAGTGCTAAAATGGTGTAAAGCAAATAGCCTGCTAAATCGCTTTGCCAAATAAGCATGCTTAAAACGGGTACCGCTACAATGGATAAAATTATTGACCATGCCGACAAGCTAACACCAGCAATTTTCTTTTTAGCCTCTTCGGTTGCAGGAGGTAAACCTTTATCGGTAAAAACGTTGGTGTTAATACCAATTTGGAATACAATTAAACCTAATACCATTCCAACACCTGCCATTCCAAAACCATAGGCCCAACCCCACTGGTATGCAACCCAACCACACACAAGTGGCGACAACCAAGCGCCAATATTAATACCCATGTAAAAGATTGTAAATCCTCCATCCCTGCGGGGGTCACCTGGCTCGTACAAACTACCAAC
Organism: Bacteroidales bacterium; assembly: GCA_046542995.1. GTDB lineage: Bacteria > Bacteroidota > Bacteroidia > Bacteroidales > Tenuifilaceae > Perlabentimonas. The sequence goes on along the minus strand of JBKHAH010000040.1, from coordinate 17,898 downwards.
CATTGATGAGATATTTGGTTTAAACAGTCCGTTACCTGTTACCAAGAAACCCAATCCTGAAAAGAAGAATAATGGCTCTGGAATAACCATTAAGAATAGGCCGATGGTCATCATAACACCACCAGTCATAATTGATTTACGATAACCTAAAAACTTATCAGCAATCATTCCGCCAAGCACGGGTGTTGCGTAAACCAACGCACCAAAAGCGGCATAAATACCGTAAGCTAACTCATCAGCTTCATTACTAACTAAATCGGTGTACAACCTCTCAACTACATAAAGCACAAGCAACGCGCGCATACCGTAGTAGCTAAAACGCTCCCAGAGCTCCGCAAAAAATAGATAGTAAAGGGCCTTCGGGTGTCCTTTCTTCATAACTTTTTGTTTTTTAGTGATTATTATTTATTGAAAATTTAAGCAAAACCAAACTCTAGATTAAATCTAGGTAACTAATTAAGGTAGATAAAGAAAAAGGGGAAAGGATTAATTAGCATTCAATAAGCAAATGCCAAAAACCAAGGAAGTAGTGATCGCGATAAAGTAATTGACCTAAAACAATCTTCATAGTTACAAAACTACATTCATTGGCAAAAATAGTCAAAAATAATTACCCCAAAAATAAATCTCATCTTTTCTAAAATCTCTTGTATTAATTATTATTATAAAACACTATGATGAATTTGTATGCACTCATAAAAAAGTGTTTAGCCATTGTGATTTGGGAAATAGATGCCAAAACTATATCTTTATCAAAACTGATTTATACCGACTTGCTATCAAGTTGCTTAATATAATTCATTCCATTTTTATATTAAGATTAATAGTCTGTCGACATAAACTAAACCTGCTACAAGATTTCACTTTGTTCATCTTGCTAGCGGTTTAGTATTACAAACAGAGTTCGCTTGAATATACATTTAAAACCTCATTAAAGTTAAACCCCAAAAAAGCCTTTTAATGTTAAGGCAATAGAAAATAGCATGGAATACATAAATAATCCACAGCTGCAATTAGCTTTTGATTTTGTTCAGTTTACCGGAACAAATGTTTTTTTAACTGGCAAAGCAGGAACAGGAAAGACAACATTCCTACATAATTTAAAACACTCAACTTTCAAAAGGATGATAGTTGTTGCACCAACAGGTGTTGCTGCTATTAATGCCGGGGGAGTTACTATCCACTCATTCTTCCAGCTCCCCTTTGGCCCTCAACTCCCGAATAATCAAAGCACAAACAGTTTATCAAACGTAAATGAATCTGGTAATGAAAGGTCGCGCCTACAGCGTTTTAGCCGCGATAAGATTAACATCATAAGAAGCCTTGACCTTCTGGTAATTGATGAGATAAGCATGGTGCGTGCCGATCTGCTTGACGGAATTGACGGAGTGCTACGTAGGTTTAAAAATCGTAACAAACCTTTTGGCGGCGTCCAGCTTCTTATGATTGGCGATTTGCAACAATTAGCGCCCATTGCTAAGGATGATGAGTGGTCTATTCTCAGACAGTACTACGATACAGTATTCTTTTTTAGTAGCAAAGCGCTGCGGCAAACTAATTACATCTCCGTTGAGCTAAAACACATCTTTCGCCAAAGCGACAAAGTATTTATTGAGCTACTAAACAAAGTACGTAACAATCAGCTGGATGATGAAAGCATCGCAATGCTTAACCAACAGCATATACCCAACTTCAACCCTGCCGATAGCGAAGGCTACATCACCCTAACAACGCATAACCATCAGGCCCAAAGCATTAACACAAGAAAACTGAAAGAAATTGATGCTAAACCACATACCTTCAGCGCTGTAATATCTGGAGACTTCCCAGAACACTCCTATCCAACAGACTATGAGTTAACGCTAAAAGAAGGTGCACAGGTAATGTTCGTAAAAAATGACCCCTCACACGAGAAGCTTTTCTTCAACGGAAAAATTGGCACGCTAAAATATATTGATGATGATGTACTATATGTTGAGTGCCCTGAGGATAACTTCCCTATCGCCGTTACTCCACTTGAATGGGATAATACTAAATACACCATAAACAACGATACCAAGGAGATTGATGAAACAGTAACCGGGAGCTTTACCCAGTACCCGTTAAAACTGGCCTGGGCTATTACCATTCATAAAAGCCAGGGACTTACCTTCGAAAAAGCAATTATTGACGCACAGGCAGCATTTACGCACGGGCAGGTTTACGTTGCGCTAAGCCGGTGCAAATCGTTAAACGGTATGGTGCTTAGCACTCCCATTAGAACACATGCAATAATAAACGACAATACTGTTACTGGTTTTAATAAGGATATTGAAGATAATCCACCTACACCTGAGCAGTTAAAAAAGGCTCAACTCGAATATCAAAGAGACCTGTTGATGGAACTCTTCAACTTTAAATTAGCTCAAAATCAACTCGACCAAGCCCTTCGCTTTGTAAAAGCAAATGTAAACAGCTTTCAGCCTAACCTACCTCAATATCTTAATACAATTAGCAGCAAGCTAAAATCTGATATTTTTGATGTGAGCGCTAAGTTCACGCAGCAAATTGTTAGATTAATTGAGGAGCATTCAATGGTTGAAGATAATGCTTCTCTTCAAGACAGGCTAAAGAAGGCAAGTAGCTACTTTGCCCCAAAACTTCAGAATGAAATTTTACAACCGCTTTATGATATAGATATTGAAACGGATAGCAAAGAGCTAAAAGGAAAAATTAATGAGAGCATCAACAAGGTAGTTAATGAGCTGAATGTAAAGTTGGTTTGCATTAATTCTTGTAAAAACGGATTTGTAACTACAAAATTTATTGAAACAAAAGCGAAAGCATCCATTGAGGAACCCAAAAAGAGAAAGAAGGATAGAGCACATACAAAACCAGATACAACAACAGTTAAGCATCCTGATATGTACAACCGCCTTAAAGAATGGCGGAACAAGCTTGCTCAAGAGCAAAACGTTGCAGTTTACCGAATAGTAACCCAAAAATCGCTTATTGAGATAGCCAGCGAACTCCCCTACCATAAGCTGCTGCTAAAGAAGGTGAACGGAATGGGGAAAAAGAAAGTGGAAAAGTTTGGCGAGGAGATAATTAGGATGGTAACAGCTTTTAGAGCCGAAAAGGGAATACCAATTCCTGAGGGAGATATTTTTGAGGACGCAAAAACCGAGCCCAAAAAGAAGAAGAAAGGGGAGTCGCACCTTGCTTCATTCCAAATGTTCCAAAAGGGTAAATCTATAAGCCAAATTGCCAAGGAACGAGAACTTGCAGAATCTACCGTTGCCAGTCATTTAACAAGATTTATAAAATCGGGCGATCTGCCTGTTGAGAAGCTGATTCCCAAAGAGAAACTAAATAGAATTGAGAACTATTTTACTGAAGCCAAAGATTTACAGCTAACTCCTGCAAAAGAAACTCTAGGCGAAGAATTCTCGTATAATGAAATTAGGTGGGGACTCCTGCATTTGCAAAATAAAGGAAAAGTAAAGAAAGAGTAACCCATTCCGATATCTTCCTGTAAAACAAAGTTATGCAAAAAAACAGCCCCGGGAACCACCCCGGGGCTAACCAACAAACCATAAACTAAACCTATAAAAAAAACCACAAATTACAGGGTTATAGGCAAACCCCTGTAAAAGTCTAGTATCTTAACGCGTAAAACGTAATTATATTTTGCATGCAACAGTTCTCCTTCTGCTTTAATTAAATCATTTTGTGCCAAACTAACGTCCAATGCGCTTGCTGTGCCCAATTCAAACCTTTTTACTGTTTGGTTATACAGCTCTTTAAAACTTTCAGCAGATTCTTTATATGCCAAATAATTATCCCATGATGATATTGCATCAGCAAAAGCCGTCTGTATCTCACGGTAAACCTGCTTTTCGGCCTCTTCTACCGCATATTTTGCGTCCAAAACCTGAATTTTAGACTTACTAATGTTAGAAAGGTTTGAAAACTTTTGAAAAATTGGTATAGAAACTCTAAAATAAACCCTGTGCTGAATGTAATCCTGAATTTGATTGCGATATGTATAATCCGGATATTCAATTAAAACGCTATCGGGTGTTATAAACCAAGCCGTTTGGTCGTAACCTGAACCTAACTGATAACCAAGGGTTACTCTAGGGGTAAGCTGCCCGTAAGCCATGCTCAGGCTTTTCTGAGCACTTTTCATTTGGTATTCAGCCTTTCGTAACTCAGGTCTTCCCTGTGCAATCTCCTCAAACAGGTTATCAAATGCAAGTATTTCATGCGATTCGCTCAGGGTTATTGGAGTAAGGTCAATTTCAAAATCCTCCGGATTATCAAGTTCAAGCAGGTGGGCCAGCTCCAAGTTTGAAAACTTTAACCTATTAGCAGCGCTTGTAAGCTGTGCTTGCTGATTTATATTCTGAGATTTTATATTAAGGTAATCGCTTTGCGATATGGTACCTAACTCTCGCTGCGAATCGGCCTTTTTCAGCTGCACCTGCGAAACTTGAAATTGCTCCCTTGCCAGCTTGTGCTGCTCTGTATCCATAAGCACCTGCAAAAAACCAGCAACAACATTGAGCGTAATGTCATTCTTTAAAATTTCTGCATCCTGCCTACGGGATTCCAACTGATATTTCAGCCTTGAGCGGTTATTAATTCCATTAAAACCATCGAAAAGGGTAACCTCTGAAACAATTCCCAAACTACCAGATTGATTCTGTAAACTCTCAAACCTAAGCGAATACTGATTAAAGGTTGTTCCATCGAGAAAGCTATGATTGTAAAAACCTGATAGGTTTGGCCCCATCTCAAATGCACTCTGAGTTACATCTTTATGTGCAGATTCAACCTGAAGTTCGCTGCGCTTAAGCTGAATATTATTCTGCAATGCATGGTTTATGCAATCTTCCAATGTCCATGAATCCTGAGCTAAAAGCCCATTAGAGGTAACAATCATTATAAATAGAAGCAGGCTGCTAATTAAAGTCTTCATAACTAAAGAATTTCAAGTATGTGTAGCGATTTGTCATCGAGCCAGCATGTTGCTGGATATATTTGTGTTATATAACTTCTTATAAGGGTAATGTTAATAGGTGATGCCGGTCTTATATCGTTAAAATACTGACAGGTTAAAAAATCAAACTCCAAACTTTCCGAACTATCTCCCTCCTTCATATTTTGCTTAACATTACCAAAACTTTCGGAGCAAACGTCTTGTTTCTGGTTCAAATAGCTGGAATCTGCTTTCAAGCCTACATTTAAAACTATTGATAAAATAAGTATCAAAATTCCTTTTAACGCAATGTTTTTCATAATCATAATCTAATGGATTGCTTACTATCAAACCTGAATACTCCAGCAGTCTCTACAGAAGTTTTGTTACATTCTCAGTAACGATGTGTCCATCGAAAAGCTGTACAATACGATGAGCCTTCTCAGCATCGGTTGGAGAGTGGGTTACCATGATAATGGTGGTTCCCTCGTTATTTAGCTCGGTAAGAAGCCCCATAACCTCCTCGCCGTTTGCAGAGTCGAGATTACCTGTTGGCTCGTCGGCAAGGATTAGTTTAGGGTTAGCAACAACTGCTCTGGCAATTGCCACCCTTTGTTGCTGACCTCCTGAAAGTTGCTGAGGAAAGTGCTTCTTCCTGTGCGAAATTTTCATGCGCTCAAGTACCGCCTCAACCTTCTTCTTACGTTCTGAAGATGGAACGCTCATGTAGAGCAGAGGTAACTCAACGTTTTCGAAAACGGTCAGCTCATCAATAAGGTTAAAGCTTTGAAAAACGAATCCAATGTTCGCTTTACGCATGTTCGTTCGCTGCTTCTCTTTAAAATTAGACACCTCTACCCCATTAAAATATAGTTCACCGCCCGTTGGGTTATCCAAAAGCCCAATTATGTTCAGAAGGGTTGATTTTCCGCAACCAGAGGGCCCCATAATGGCAACAAATTCGCCCACTTTAACCTCTAAATCTACCTTATTTAACGCTGTTGTTTCCACTTCATCTGTACGGAACACCTTAACAAGCTTTTTGGCGTTAATGGTTAGGTTGTTGTTCATAACTATAGTTTTAAGTTAGTTTGAAAATTATTTTTCGTTAATGTGTTTATTTCCTTAATATCAGCCTGTCAACATCTCCAAAGTTATCGTAGTTCGATACTATCACCCTCTCCCCTGGTTCAAGTCCCTCTAACACTTCGTAATGCCTTGGATTCTGCCTGTTAATTCGGATTTGCCTTTTTGTTGCATAGTTCCCTGAAGGATCAACTACAAATATCCATTGTCCACCAGTACTCTGGTAAAAACCACCACGAGGAATAAGGGTAGCCATTTGCGACTCGCCCAGCTCTAGACGAATGCGAGAGGTTTGCCCAATGCGAATGTTTTTAGGTACCAGGCTATCGAACTCCATGTCAACCGTAAACCTTCCGCTTCGAACCTCGGGGTATATTTTGCTTATTTGCGCTAGATACTGCTTCCCTCCAAACTCACAATTTCCTTTTAAACCATGAATTACACGATTAATGTAATGCTCATCAACATCAACTTTAAGCTTGTACGAGTCTAACACATGTATTGTGCCAATGCGCGACCCCATGCCAATAACCTGCCCTACCTCAAGATCTAAAGAAGCTAGTTCACCCGAAACAGGTGCGCGAAAAACTAAGGCATCCAACCTACTGCGAACAATAGACAGGTTGCTCTGCAATCTAGCTGCATCCTCTTCTAGTATTTTAAGCTGGGTAAGACGGTACAAAGAATCCTGCTTTGCGTTCTCCCTGAAAAGTTCAATCCTTTTCTGAGTTAACTCATAAGCCTCTTTCGAGCGCTCATACTCCTCTTTTGAAATATGATCCTGCTCGAACAAAACATTATTTGTATTGTATTTTCTCTTGCGCTCCTTGAGCTCAAAATTTAAATCGAGCAGCCTGCTCTGTGTTTCAAGTGTTTGCCGCTCCATTTGCAACCTAATGCTGGAAAGTTCATTATTGGCACGTGAAACATTCGCCTCAAAATTTGAAATATCGAGTATTAAATTGGTATTGCTAAATCTGGCAATTATATCACCCTCTTCAACCCTACCACCCTCTTGTGTTACAATCTCTTCAACACGGCTTCCTCCCTCAGTAGCATCAAGATAAATAGTTTGTATAGGTGCTACCGTACCAATAACTGTTATGTAGTCGCGATACAAATCCTCCTGAACGCTCTCAATGGTTAGCTTCTCAACATCAACATTCAGCTTTGAACTTTTATCGGCGAATATTATGTAGTAACCAACTAGAAGAACAAGCGCTACTGCTGCTCCAAGCCATAACACCTTCTTTAAAGGCCATTTCTTTTTTTTAATTGCTCTATCCATCGTAAAAATTTTTTTCTAGTTTGTACTTTTATAAACATCATTTGTGCCAAAACATACATGTATTTATATAACAAGCATTTAACCTCATATTCTATTCAGCTTTAATCTAAAAAGTGTTCGAAATTGCTACATGGTTTGTTCGATATCGCACACAAGGTATCGAATCACACCTTTTGATTTTAGAATTAAAAATTGAGTTAATAAATGATTACTTTTAGGCCGATTTATTAAACTGGACTATTCATATAGTATCTAATTTATGAATATTTAAGGTTAACATTGACAAAACAAAAACTCCGTTTTATGAGAATTGCTGCATTAACCATTAACCTATTACTGAGCGTACTTTTACTAAATGCTCAAACAGAAAAGTACCATAGAGTTAAAATTGAAACACCTGAAAAAACAGATATGCTAATCTTAGCATCATTGGGGTTGCCTCTTGAAAGCCTTGAACGAAAACAAGGAGCCTACATTATAGGAGAATATTCCGATTCCGACTTAGAACTGCTTGATAAATCGGGCCTAAGATATGAGATTACTATTGAGGACATGAGTAGCTTCTATGTATCAAGAAACTCAAAACTTTGTATAGATAGCTTAAACTCAACAATGAAATCTACCAGCAGAAGAATTGACGGTTACGTTACCCCGCAAAATTTTTCTTTAGGGAGCATGGGTGGTCATCATACCTATAGCGAATTGCTTGATGAGCTAGATATGATGAAAGACCAGTTCCCCGATTTAATATCTTCAAGGCAACCTATTGGTTCAACAAATTCCGTTGAGGGCAGACCTGTTTACTGGGTGAAAATTTCAAACAACCCCGAAAAGGAGCAAGATAAGCCTCAGGTTCTTTACACTGCATTAACTCATGCCCGTGAACCAATCTCAATGCAGCAGATGCTCTACCAAATGTGGTACTTACTGGAAAACTATGGAAACGATCCTGAGATTACTTACCTTGTTGATAATCTTGAATTACTATTTATCCCGTGCGTTAATCCGGATGGTTACATTTATAACGAGACCAATAACCCCGATGGTGGTGGAATGTGGCGAAAAAACAGAAGCACCAATTCCGACGAAACGCAAGGAGTTGACCTTAACCGTAATTTTGGCTACATGTGGGGTTATGACGATAGCGGATCCTCACCAAATGGCTCTTCGGATACATACCGTGGCCCCTCAGCATTTAGCGAACCTGAAACGCAACTTATTAAGCAGTTTTGCGAGGAAAGAGATATTAAACTTGCCTTGAATAACCATACATACAGCGACTTGCTGATATACCCATGGGGATTTGACAATCTGCTAACCCCAGACTCGCTAATATTCAGCAACTACGCCAAACTACTAACCAAGGAGAATGGATATACTTACGGTACCGTTTACGAAACGTTAAGCTACTTTGCTAATGGGGGTAGCGACGACTGGTTTTATGGTGAGCAGGAGACAAAAAATAAGATTTTTGCATTTACACCCGAAGCAGGAAGCCCAAGCGATGGCTTTTGGCCTGAGGCTGATAGAATTGAAGAAATTTGTGCTGGGCATACGGGTATGAACCTAACCCTTGCTCGGCTTGCCCTACCCTATGCAAAATTTACTGATAAATCTAATAGATACTATAATAATATAGAGACTCTCATACCGCTTAGCATTAAATCACTTGGGGTAAGCTCAACATCAAGCTATAATGTTTCAATACAGCCTGTGAGCAGCAATATTCAAGAGATTGGGAATTCTATAAACTTTCAAAACATGGAAACCCTAGAGGTTAGAACTGACACCATTGAAATGCTACTTAAATCCAACATATCTCAAGGTGAAGAAGTACGATTCGCCATTTTACTTGATAATGGGGAGTTTACATTTACCGATACTATCACAAAAATATATGGTACATCCGACATCATTATAAGTGATAATTGTGATGATACTAATAATTGGTCAACTTCCTCCTGGGATACAACAACGCAGCACTTTTACTCTGAGCCAGCCTCAATATGCGATAGCCCAAACGCAAATTATCCAGATAACTCAAACTCCAGCATTACACTTGATTTCGAGTTAGATTTAGCCAATGTAATATTTGCTTACGCTGAATTTATGGCAAGATGGGATATTGAGGCAAACTGGGACTATGCTCAGTTCATGGTTTCCGCTGATAATGGGAATAACTGGGAACCCCTAACAGGCTCATACACGAGCACTGGGAGCAGTACACAGGATCCGGATAAGCCTGTTTACCATGGAACGCAAAACGAGTGGGTAAAAGAAACCATCGATTTAAACAGCTACATTGGAGAGACAGTTCTATTCCGTTTTAGGCTAATTAGCGACGGTTCAGTTAACGGAGATGGTTTTTTCTTCGATAACTTTAGGGTTGAGACGATGCCTTCTTCCAGCTCACCCCAACTCAATTTGCCTTCAGAACTTTCATTTAACCAGAACGATGAGCTAACCATCAACATATCACAATATATTTCAAACTTTAATAGCAGCATAAATCTTGCCTGGACAGGCAATAGTAATATTGCAATTGAACAGAACGATTGGGATGTTACCTTTTATAACGAGAACGCTGAATGGACTGGTAGCGAAGATATTGACTTTACAATAAGCGGAGATTTTGAGCAATCAACCAGCACGGTAACCGTATCTTCCATCCCAGCAAGCGGCTCAATACACGACACTTTTTCAAATGGCATTAAGACCTATTACAATGCAAAAACCTCAATACTAACCATTGAGAACAATACTCAGCATAAATTCCATGCTATTGAAATTTATAACACCCAAGGCCGGCTAATAAATAAGAGTAAAGAAAAGATATCAAGGGGAAAGCATAGGTATAATCTGCCGAATATTCCAAAAGGCTTGTATATTTTACGTTTATTGGGCGAAAATGCTTACACCAGCAAGTTCATAAATTAATATTAGATGAATTTACAAAGCAAAATTCTTATATTTATCGAGTAAACAATCAGGTAAACCATCTACAAAAGTATTACATCATGAAAAGTAAAGCTGGAAAAATCTTAGTTGTTGATGATAATGAGGACATCCTATTTGCCCTAAAACTTTTGCTTAAGCCCCACGTTGAGCAGGTTCAAACAACATCAAACCCCAATGATATACCTACCCTCATTACCCGGAACGATTTTGATGTTATTCTGCTTGATATGAATTTCACCAAGGATGCCATTAGCGGCCAGGAAGGTTTTAACTGGCTCGAAAAGATACTAGAGCTGGATCCGTCAGCTATCGTTGTGTTTATTACTGCCTATGGCGATGCGGAGAAGGCCGTAAAAGCCATAAAGGCTGGTGCTACCGATTTTATTCTTAAGCCCTGGCAAAATGAGAAGCTCATTGCCACCATCTCATCTGCGGTTAAGCTAAAACAATCGCAAAAAGAGGTTACCGATTTAAGGGAGAAGCAGAAGGAAATTAGTAACGTTATGGATAGCCCTTTTCACGATTTTATAGGAAAATCGGAATCCATGATTGACGTATTTAACACCATTAAAAAAGTTGCACAAACCGATGCTAACGTACTAATACTTGGAGAGAACGGCACAGGGAAAGAACTGGTAGCCCGCGCATTACACCGCGACTCGCCCCGTAACGATGAGGTTTTTATTAGCGTTGATTTAGGGTCAATAGCCGAAACTCTATTTGAAAGCGAACTTTTTGGACATGAGAAGGGCGCATTTACCGATGCGAAGAAAGATAAGCCAGGCCGATTTGAAATAGCCTCAGCAGGAACTCTCTTTCTCGATGAAATTGGCAACCTGCCCATGCCGCTCCAATCGAAACTTCTTACCGCTATTGAACGTAAAGAGGTTACCCGTGTGGGTTCAAACAAATCCAAACCCATTGATGTTAGGTTGGTCTGCGCCACAAACAATAATATTCATCAGATGGTAAGCGAAGGGAACTTCCGACAGGATCTTTTATACAGAATTAATACCGTAGAGATTCATTTACCTCCGCTAAGGGAGAGGTACGGTGACATTCCGTTGCTTGCCAACCATTTTCTTGGGGTTTACTCAAAAAAATACAAGAAAAATATAAAAGGGATTACTGCCGAAGCCATGAAAAAACTCGAATCGTACAAATGGCCGGGCAATGTTCGCGAGTTGCAACATGCCATTGAGCGCGCAATTATTATGAGCGACACCAATACGCTGCAACCCGACGATTTCTTCCTATCCAGCCAGCAATCACCACAAGGTAGTGGCATTGAGTTTGAATCGTACAACCTCGATGAAATTGAAAAAACCGTAATATCCAAAGTGTTAAAACAGTTCCAGGGCAATATTACCCAGGCATCAAACGAGCTGGGCATAACCAGAACATCGCTATACCGTAGAATGGAAAAGTATGATTTATAAGAATTTTAGGGTAAATGCCATTACAAGGCTAATACTTATTACCCTAACTATATTCGCGTTTTTTTTCACGTGGCTGAACTATGAGTTCTTTATCACCCCAGCACTCATAGCGGTTTTAATTATTTTGCAAATTTACGCCCTGTTTAAATATGTTGACAAGACCAACCGCGACCTGGCCAGCTTCCTAGAATCCATTAGATTCTCAGAGTTCACCCGCTCGTTTCAGGTTGAAGGCATGGGAACATCTTTTGATGAGTTAAGCAAAGCCTTTAATGACGTTATAAAAGATTTCCAAACGGTTAGAAGCGAGAAAGAGGAACATTTCCAGTACCTTCAAAGCATAGTGCAAAACATTGATGTAAGTATTATTGCTTTTCAGAAGGATGGCACGGTTGAGATGATTAACAAAGCGGCCAAGCGCCTCTTCCAAATATCGGGGCTAAAAAACATTAAGCAGCTTTATACAATCAGCCCTGAGCTGGTTGATAAGTTGCTAGGACTTCATCCCGGCGAGAATATCCTAGTTAAAGTACAACAAGAGGACGATATACTCCAGCTTGCAATTTACGGAACCGAGATAAAAATTCACAGCAAGCATATTGTTCTTGCTACAATCAAAAACATCCAGAATGTACTTGAAGAGCAGGAAACCGAAGCATGGCAAAAGTTGATCAGGGTACTAACCCATGAGATAATGAACTCCATAACGCCAATATCGTCATTATCATCCACCATTGACCTTATGATTAAGTCGATAAACCAAACAAAAGGGGATGATGCAGAAGCAACCATTGATGAAGAAACAATTGGCGAGATACAGCAGGGGCTGCAAACTATCCACAAGCGAAGTACCGGTCTTATGCATTTTGTGAATACTTACCGGAACCTAACACGTATTCCAAAACCAAACTTCAAAATTATTAGCATTAAGGGGCTTTTCGATAACATTATTCCTTTAATGGATGAGGAGATAAAAAGGACAAGAATTAATTTCTCAACCAGCTTCAATCCTGAAGACATAACTTTTTCTGGTGATGAGGAGCTCCTTGAGCAAGTAATAATCAACCTTTTAAAGAATGCTATTCACGCCCTCGAAAACGTTGAAAACCCTGAAATTACGATGAGGGCATTCCTTAACAAAAGGGGTAGAGTTACCATACAGGTTAGCGACAATGGCGAGGGGATTCTTCCTGAGGTGCTTGACAAAATTTTCATTCCATTTTTCACTACAAAACCAAAGGGCTCAGGAATTGGACTAAGCCTGTCGAGGCAAATAATGCGATTACATGGTGGCAGCATAACAGCAATCTCCGAACCAAACAAAGGGACTACTTTCACGTTAACTTTTTAGAAAACATTTTACATATCCTTAAGCATAAACTCATATTGCCCGGGGTATTTTTTTTCCTTAATTTTGCAAGTGTAATAATAGCTAGGAGGATATTATGGAGATCAAGCTGAATCATAAAAAGGAAATAATTAACACAGATAAGAGTAGTATTACCATTGAGGAACTACTAAAGATTAAAAATTTTACTTTTGAGCTGCTGGTTGTAAAAATAAATGGTGAGCTGGTTAAAAAAGAGCAATATTCAAATGCAACAATTTCCGAAGGTGATAATGTACAGGTAATACATGTATTTGGTGGAGGATAATTGTTAGTAAGCAAAATAGAGTTCGCCACCGCTTGTTTAAGAATCTATTAATTTAAAATAATATGACATTAACATCCATATGGGATAAGTTGCATCCGTGGTTAAGGAATAAATTTACCCTTACCCTGGTGGTTTTTGTATTATGGATGTTACTATTTGATAGCAGCAACTGGATTGATGTTTATAACGAGTACCGCAGAATAAAAAAGTTTGAACGCGAACGTGAATACTACATCGAGAAGATTGAGCACGATAAGAATCGCCTAAACGAGCTACGTACAAATAACGAGAACCTTGAGAAGTTTGCCCGCGAGCAATACCTCATGAAAAAACCGAACGAGGATATTTTTGTTATTTCCCCCGATTAATCACTATTTATATTATTACAGCCTACCAGGCTTCTTTTATTGCAATGATAAAAGAACACATCACTACTCAACCTCATGCTCAAGGCATCTCTCCAGCAAAACCACATTCTCTAAATGATGGGTATGCGGAAACATATCAACCGGCTGCACTCTAGTCACTTTAAAGCCATCGCCAAGCAGGTTAATATCACGAGCCTGCGAAGCAGGATTGCATGAAACGTAAACAATTCTACTTGGTTTAGCGTCTCTAATCCTTTCAGCCACCTTAGGATGTACTCCTGCTCTTGGAGGGTCGAGTATCACTACATCGGGATAACCATGCTCGTTAAAGAACGGCTCTGTTAAAACATCCTTCATATCACCTGCAAAAAAGGATGTGTTGGCTATCCCGTTGATTCTGGAATTTTCCTTGGCATCCTCAATGGCCTCAGGCACATACTCAATGCCAATAACCTTTTTGCAACTATTGGCTATGAAGTTAGCAATGGTCCCAGTACCAGTATATAAATCGTAAACGAGCTCATCCCCCTTAAAGGATGCATAGGAGCGTGCCAACTTATAAAGCTCGTAAGCCTGCTGAGAGTTGGTTTGATAGAAACTTTTTGGACCAATCTTAAACTTTATGCCCTCCATCTCCTCCATAATATAATCGGCACCTTTAAAAGTAATCACCTCTAAATCATGTATGGTATCGTTCACCTTAGGGTTTACAACGTACAGTAATGAAGTAATGGAACTGAAACTCTGAGCCAAATGGTTAAGCAGCATTTCAACCTTAGGAGTATCATTCTCGCCAACAACAAGTATAACCATTACATCACCAGTGGATGACGTTCTGATAATTAGGTTCCTGAGGAAACCCTGATGTTCGCGAATATTATAGAAAGAGTAATGGTTCTGCCTGGCAAATTTGCAGGTTGCCTCACGGATTGCATTGGAGGGATCGGGCTGGAGGTAGCAAGTATGCAAATCGAACACCTTGTCAAATTTTCCAGGTACGTGAAAGCCCAAAACAGGATACTGCTCAACCTCCTCATCACTATTCACCTCGCCTCGCGTTAGCCAGCGCGAATGAGAAAAAGTAAACTCCAGCTTATTCCTGTAGTAACGAGTATTCTGCGAACCCATAATTGGGTTTATGCTTGGTAGTTGGATCTTTCCAATCCGTGTAAGCTGGTCTTCTACCTGCCTCTGTTTCTGCTCAAGCTGCTTCTCGTATGGCAAACTTTGCCACTTACATCCTCCGCAAGTACCAAAATGCTCGCAGAAAGGCTCTATCCTATCAGTTGACAGCTCATGGTATGTAGTTACAAATCCTTCCATGTAGCTTTTACGCTTATTGGTAACCTGCACATCAACCACATCGCCAGGCACTGTGAACGGAACGAATAGTACTTTGCCATCAACTCTTGCTAACGATTTTCCCTCAGCAGCAATATCTTCAATTTTCACCCTTTCAATTAAAGGGTTTGAACGACGCTTCCTCACTTTTTATTATTTTTGTTTTTGAACGAAAAGGTAACACCTTTGTTATTAAATTTGATCATTAATATTCTTGGCAAAGTTAACAAATAAACTATGGATTCACTAACACACATAGTAATAGGCGCTGCCACTGGCGGTGCAATCCTTGAGAAGAAGGTTGGGAACAAGGCCCTGTTTTGGGGAGCTATAGCAGGCTCGCTCCCCGATTTTGACTCAATTTTGACCCCTTTTTTTGAACCCGTTCAGGCTTTGTTCTTTCATCGAGGATTCAGCCATTCCATCCTATTCGCCATTATTGCTGCACCAATACTGGGGTGGATAATATCGAAAATTCACAAGGACCAACATTTTAGGCAATGGACCATGCTTTCGTTAATCTCAATTCTAACTCACTCCCTGCTTGATATTTTGAATACTTACGGAACTGCAACGCTATCACCATTTAGCCAAGCCAGGCTAAGTTTTGATGCGATAGGAATAATCGATGTTTTTCTTATGGTTCCCATTGTTGTTTTAATGATTCTTCTCATTAAAAAACCAAAATATTCGAGGGGCCGACAGCTGCTCTCTTTCACGATACTAGGGTACGCTTTCCTTTTCATAACCTTTGCAATAATTAATAAATTTCACATTGAAAATAGAGCAAAGGAGCAGCTTGCTAACCTAAATATTGAGTATTCTCGCTTAAAAACCTCACCATTACCCGTTACTAACTTCCTTTGGCTTGTAATTGCAGAGGACTCTGCCGGTTACCATTTTGGCTACATTGGCAATTTTGATAAGCATAACACTGAGTTTAATTATGTGAGAAGAAATGCCGAGCTGCTTAAAGAGCTAAATAATAATGAAAAGATAACGCAACTTGTACGCTTTACGGATGGTTACTACACCGTTAATAGAAAGAAAGATAACAGTTTATGGCTTTACGACCTACGATATGGTAGCATGGCTTTTAACGATGAGCAGGATTGGTACGTTTTCTCCTTTCAAATTATTAAGGATGATTCAAAAATCACAGTATCCCGAGCTCATCCTAACAGAGAGTTCAGCATAAACAATTTAGCCGAATACTGGGAAAGAGTTTTTTAAAGCATCTGAAACACTATTCAAACCTTCTTTAAATAAACTTGTCAAATAAACATGGGTATAAGATAAATTTAGCTTACTCAGCAGAACTTTGAATCATATTTTTTTTAAATTTACCTATTAAGAAAATCAGAAAATTAGAACCAATGAAAACTTCAAATGGTTTATTTATTAAAGGCACCAGTAAAACTCCGGAGGTTGACTTTAAGCGTGGCAACATTCAGCTTTCGGGGCGTTCAATACCTGAAGATGCCGTTGCCTTTTATGAGCCCCTGTTAAAATGGATTGAGGAATACATTAAGAACCCAGAGAAACAAACAAAAGTTATTTTTAAAATTGAATATATAAATAGCGGTTCAAACAGGTTTGTTTATAACATACTTAAGCTTTTTGAGAATTGCTATAAACAGGGGAACAAAGTTACTATTGAGTGGTACTACGAAGAGGATGATGATACAATAAAAATTTTAGGTGAAGATTTTAGAACGCTGATGGAAGTACCTATTAACCTAGTAATTATTACTCAGTAATTTTATAATTTACCACTACTATGTATAAATGTAAAATTTGTGGCTACGTTTATAACCCTGAAATTGGAGACCCTACCCAGAATATTGAACCTGGAACAAAATTTGAGGATATTCTCCCAACCTGGAAGTGCCCTGTATGTAGCGTATCAAAAGATGAATTTGAAACGCTTTAGTTAACTTTTTATATCGCTCCTTTTTTTAATACCCCTATCCCATAGCGTTGGGTTTGTATTGTATACTCTCACGTTGTTTAGCAGGGAAAAAAACAACAATCCACAGAAGAATATGAAAACATTAAGAGAGCATAGAATAACTTTGATTTTACTCGTATTTTTACTTGTGTGCTTTTGTAATAATATAATCATGGCAACCTCATTAGAAGATAATATGCAGAATCTTATTAGAAATGAATATCGAATTGAAGGGCGAATTGTGGAAAAAGAAGAGTTTGAAAATTTTATTTTCGGATGGAATGCAGTAGAAGGCAGTTATCATTGTGCTAAGACTAAGAAGGGCGGAAGAAATAGTCATGAATTAATGGATTCTCAGGGAATTACTTGGGTTTATAAATCTGAATTGAAAAATAAGGTTCGCCATTTTAGTGTTAAAAAAAAACATTTAAATAAATCTAAAGACTATAGTATGACACATCAAGAATCATATAGTCGTGAATATGCACCTTACGAGAGCGCTCCGAAATTTCTACGCAGACAACTGCGTCGTAAAGACAAAGTTGAGTTAAGCTTTGTTATTTCTGGGTTTTCAGATTACCAAGCAGCACAAGCATTGCAAAAGGAACTTGAGGCATGGAAAAAAAATGAATTAAAATTAACACTTATGAAGGTGGGAACACATGCTGTTAATCAAGATTCGTGTGCTGAGTTATCCGGGGAAAGTCAGTGGAGGCTCAGTGGGGTATCTGTGCCACAGAGGCTTCCTTCTGAAAAGGAATACTATTATATTACAGGATATTTGTGGTCGATAGCAGCACATTTTGGAGGCAAGCTAGAATCATGCTCATTTCGTATGGTTAATTAATC
>JBKHAH010000039.1:0-29121 GCA_046542995.1 Bacteroidales bacterium | reverse complement strand
AAATGGCTATCAGGAGGTTGTAACTAAACCAATTGATAAGGATAAAATTCTTTCGCTTCTATATAAATACAGACCAAAGAAAAATAGATAAAAAGTTGCTTACTTACAAACCTCTTCAATTAGTGAAAGAACCTTAGCTACAGAGTAAGGTTTTGTCATGAGTTGGTTGAACCCTACATCCTTATAATCCTCAAAAAAAGTAATTGGGTTATGTGCCGTTAAGGCAATTATGGGGATGTTTTTTTTGGGTGCCGATAGTTTTTCTCGTATATGCTTCGTTGTTTCCAGACCATTCATAACTGGCATTTCAATATCCATAAGTATAAGGTCAATCTCTTCATCCTCAAATATCTCAATCGCCTTTTTCCCGTTGTCGGCCTCAAAGCATTTAGCATCAATCTTCTTAACAATTTCTTTTATAAGTAACCTGTTAACGAAAATATCATCAACAATTAGTATCCTGTATGTTTTACCCATTACTCAAAGGCAAATTTAATTATTATAATGGATGCAAAGATAAACTTTCTACCCTAATCTACTTAACGTTTTTATAATGTTCATGCTTTTTATTGAGAAAACATTCCTGTTCATATCAATAATCTTATCATGCTTAAACTCTGAGAGGGTTCTGATTAAACTTTCTTTCGTTGTGCCTGCCAGTTCAGCTATTTCTTGGCGGGTTAATGGAATGCTAAACTCTTCACTCTCAAAAATATCTTCCGAAAAATACAGAATAATATCCGCCACCCTGCCAGGAAGCTGCTTGTAAAGCAAACTCGACAACCTGTTAATGTTGAAAATATTATCAATGCTCAGCTGTTCAACAATGTAAAGCCCAAACTGACCGTTTACCTTGACTAGCTTTTTAAAAGTTTCAATATCAATAAATTGCACGGCGCATGGTTCAAGGGCTATTACCGAATACTCATAATTCTCACCTGCAAAAACAGATGAGAGCCCAAGGAAAGAACCAGGAAGAGCAATACGTAGAATAATATTTTTGTCCCTACGCATTTCCCTCGATATCTTAACTAATCCTGAGATAACAACCGGAATCTCAGAGACCCTTGCACCTTGCTTAATTATAGTATCACGCTTAATGTAGCTAACAATATTCGAAGTTGCATTAAGCATCTTTAACTCCTCCTCTGAAAGAAGCGTCTCAAAAGGGAATAAACTAGTAGAAGACGAGTCTTTATTTAAAATCATATGCTGATAATTAGATGTTTGCACACTATTTGTTAAAGTTTAAATATACAAAAAATAATCAAACAATGATGTAAATCATCTTTTTTAAGTAAGCAACCTCACTAAAAAATATTTGTTCATCGGGTTTATTAAGCCTAAATTTGATAAAACAAAATCTTTCATGTACTTATGATACTTATTGTTGACGATTCTACCACGAACCAAGTGCTATTAGAGGCAATACTGCACGAAGAGGGCTATAAAACCGTTACAGCTTTTGGTGCAAAGGAAGCCTTTAAAATTATTGAGAAAGAAAAGCCTCAGTTAATCCTATTGGATCTTTTAATGCCTGAGGTGAGTGGATTCGATTTCCTAAAAGAGGTTAAGCAAAAGCAAGAAACTTCCGATATTCCCGTAATAGTTGTTTCAGCAGTTGGATCAAATGAAAATATTAGTACCTGTATGGAGCAGGGTGCTGTTGATTTTTTTAGCAAGCCCATTGATATTCCTCTTTTTATTCAAAAGGTTAAGCATTTTGTTTTGCAATAGGTTTTAGTTTTAATCATTAGTTAATTTTATACCTTTAAGGTATTATATATGACGAAAGACTCAAATAAAAATCAGGACTCAAACCGAAAATTCTCAATCCGAGAGTTTATAAATATTTTTGGTGATATTGATGAGAAGATACTCCAGCTTCATCAATGCTCATCCGATGATTTTTTAGGACTTAATACTGATTTTAAGCAGTACTACAACCAGTCAAAACTAATTTCTAGTAACGCCACCAATATATTTAACGAGCTTGCCGAAAGCGAAACAGCTGCACTAATAAAAAGAATAGAAACGCTATACAAAGATTTAAAAGCAGTTCAAACCCATTTTACCAAGAAGCTCGACAGGAGTATCTCAGATTTAAAGGAGATGTTAGAGCTTCTTGATAAAATATTTTTCCCAGTTAAGAATTTAAACCAGGATCTACTTACCCTAAAGTTCTTGCTTGCTAATCTTAAAATATCCGATTCTACCTCAGATAGTTCGAACTTATTAAATAACGAGAAGGTTATACACGGCTACAACGAAGTCATAAATCGATTTAAGGTATGTGGATATCAAAACGAGGTGAACCTTGAAACGCTTAAGGATAATGTTAAGGGAGCATTATCTGCTTTCGAGGATATTCGTGGGAAGAATATAATCGATTTAGACAATATACTGAATAACATCCATTACGGAATAATCCTTTTTGCTGAGAAGCACGAGGAGGTAGCTAGGCTAATCCCCGAGGTAACAAAGAAGACGGAGAACTCATCCAAAAGCATTGCCGATATCATCACTAATCTGCAGTATCATGATATTATCAGGCAAAAAATGGAGCATGTACATTCTACTCACAAGAAGTTAATTGTTGATTTGGAAAAAACAGCCAATGAGCAGAATAACGACTCCCTGCAGAATCATCAAAAGATGTTAGTAAGAATTCGCGATATTGCTAACCTCCAGTCGGCTCAACTGGTACATGCAAATAAGGAGTACCAGAAAGCAATAGAAACCATAACCAATAAATTCATAGCCATTAGTAACGATATGACAAACATATCGGAAAAATGCCATGAAATAAACATTTCGCAAGATAATGCCGAGGAGTTCCATCTGCAGGGTATAATTGAGAAACTCAGCAATTCTGCAACTGTCCTCTCACTATTCCTTGATGCCGAGAAAAGTTTTTACAACCGGATTGATATTATCTCCAATCAGGTAACGCAAACCAGCTCCAGCATTTCAAAATATTCACTAGCTCTTAAGGAGCTTGAGCAGGCTACAGCAGTCACGCTAAAAGCATACAATATCGCATCAACAAAAGACCAAGAGATAACGAAACCCCTACAGCAGGTTGAAAACCTTTATAGCGAGATCCTTAAATTTAAGGATGAAATACAGAGCGTTTTTTCAAAAGTTGAGCAGATAGGAGGCGATCTCTCAGCTGGTATTCAATCCAAAGAGCTTAAGCAGAATGGATCTTTTGGTCAGTCAGCAACTAGCATGAACAGCATTATTTCGCAGCTGAATCAAAAGAACCTGCAAATAAAAGATCTGCTACAAGAGAATAGAACCATAAGCACAAAAATATCAAAGGATGTAAGGGAAACAATAGGTAAAGTTAGATACTACGATTTTTTCGAAAAGGTTATTGTTGATATAATTTCCGAATTCAACCACATATACAAAATGCTTCGGGCAGAGATTACCCAGGATGATTCTGAGAAGGAGAAGGAGTATGAGCAAATAAAAAGCCAATACACAATGGCTAGCGAGCATCAGATTCATGACAAAATCACTCAGGATCAGGGTGATGTTGATCTTTTTGGCGATGATGAGTTTGATTCTGAGAATGCTGATAATAAAGAGGATGACGATAATTTCGAACTGTTTTAGAACAATTATACTATGGCAAAAGCACAGAAAATTACCCTAAAAGCACAGCCCGTTAAAGCAAAGGGTAAAGGCAAAAAAGAGGTAGTACTTATTATTCAGGGTGAACTCACATTGGATAGCTCCCAGTTGATGAAGGATTTTCTTATTGACAATCTGAAAAAATACAACCATTTTGTGGTTAAAATTAACAGTGTTGAGAGTATTGATTTGGGAGCTGTACAGCTGCTACAGCGATTCATGTGGGATGTTCAGGCAGATAGAAAAACATCAGAATTTGATATAAAGATTCCCGAAGATTTCAGAATCCTCCTTGAGAACTCAGGTCTTACGGCCTTTTTAGCATTATCAAAATAAAAAATAATAATACAAGATTAACCATGGCCAAAACGATACTAATAGTCGATGACTCGGAAAGCATACGCGAGGTTGTTAGCTTCACTTTAGAGAACGAAGGGTACAACGTTATAATTGCAAATGATGGTACCGATGCTATTAAAAAAATGGATGGTACGCATATCGATCTTATTATTACCGACCTCCACATGCCAGAGATGGATGGTATAACCTACATTCGTCATGTTAGGAAAATGGAGCAGTATAAGCGCATACCAATACTTTTCCTTACAACCGAATCGCAAGCAGCTAAAAAAATGGAGGCTAAAGAGGCTGGTGCAACTGGGTGGATCATTAAGCCTTTTGTACCAGCAAAGCTAATTGCAGCACTCAATAAAGTATTAAGATAATGGATAATTTCAAGAAAAAATTCGTTGAGGAAGCCGTTGACCTTATTGATGGTCTAGAAAAATCCCTACTGGAGCTTGAAGAGAACCCCGATGATCAATCCATTGTTCAGAAGGTTTTTAGGGTTATGCATACCCTTAAGGGCAACAGCGGCATGTTTGGGTTTGACCTTATTGACAGCTTTACCCATGAGATGGAAACGGTTTACGACCTGATTCGTAATGGCAAAATTAAGGTTACAAGAGATATTCTTGATGTTACGCTGGCAGGAGTTGATCACCTTAAAACCTTACTAGATGAAAAAAATTATGATGATCCGGCAGTCATTGAGAATCATAACTATCTCCTAGGTAAGGTTGCTGATATAAATAGTGGAGAAGAAGCACCTGAAGAGCCTAAACAATCCGATGATAGCAAAAAGCCCACCGATAGTGATGTTAATCAGAAAGGAGTTAGAACCTATTACATCCTTTTCGATCCAATAAAAGAGATATTCGACAACGGAACCAACCCATTATTCCTGCTCGATGAACTTTGTACCCTGGGGGATGCTCGTGTTTACGCTCATTTAAATAGGGTTCCTGCCCTAAAGGATATCAACCCAGGCCAATGCTATACCTACTGGGAGGCTGTATTAGCAACTAAAAGTAGTATTAACGATATTAGTGATGTTTTCATCTTCGTAGAGGATGAATCAAAAATAGAGATTCAGGAAGTAGCGGACTCAAACCTTCTTGTCGATGAGCAATTTACCAATGAGATTGACGCGTTAGCCGCATCAAACAAGGATATTGGTTTAACGGCTGTGCAGAATCTTGCTACGGGTGTTGCCAAACGCAATTCAAAGAGTAATGATACTGGCAAGGTGCGCGATAAGGTATCTGTGAAGGATACTTCAATAAGCAGCATTAGGGTATCAACAGATAAGCTTGATTTGCTTATGAACATGGTATCAGAGCTGGTTACCACCCAGGCTCGCCTGAGCCTTTTTGCCGAAGAGAGCGAAACGCCTGGTTTAGTGCCAATAGCAGAAAACGTACAGAAGCTAACCCGGCAGCTACGCGATATTGCTTTCAGCATTGTGTTAATACCTATAGAGAACATGCTTACCCGGTTCCAACGTCTGGTTCGAGACCTTTCTTCGGAACTAGGAAAAAATGTAATATTCACAACTGAAGGAGCTGAGACCGAACTTGACAAAACAATTATTGAGAGTTTGGCCGATCCTTTAATGCACATTCTCAGAAATAGCCTTGATCATGGAATTGAAGATGCTGATGAGCGGGTAAAAAGAGGAAAGCCAGAGCAAGGTAAAATTAGCTTAAAAGCATTCTACTCCGGAGCCAACGTTATGATACAAATTAGTGATGATGGAGCAGGAATAGACCCAGAAATAATTACTCAAAAAGCCATTGCTAAGGGCATTATACCACCTGAGCGCAAATTAACAAAACGCGAAATGCTCGATCTGCTCTTCCTCCCTGGCTTTAGTACAGCAAAACAAGTAACCGATGTATCAGGGCGTGGCGTTGGAATGGATGTGGTAAAAAGAAAAATCGCCGAAATAAGAGGCGAGGTTGAGATCGATTCTGAGCTGGGAGCAGGAACAACCATTACCATTAAGTTGCCGCTAACCCTTTCTATTATTGACGGATTGCTTGTTAAGGTTGACGACACACATTTTATTATACCACTTTCCGTAGTTGATAAGATATACGCAGTTGAGCATGAGCAGATTGTAGGCTCATTTAATAATGTGGTTGTGCTCGATGGCAAGCAAGTGCCATACTTTTACGTACGTAGGGAATTTGGCCATCCTGACAGTACAGAGAAGTTCGGACAGGCAGTTGTTGTTAACTACGAAGAGAAGAGCGTAGGGCTCATAGTTGATAGCGTTATTGGCGAATATCAGGCAGTTCTCAAATCGCTCGGAAAACATTATAAAAATCAACAGATGATATCTGGGGCAACAATACTTGGTGATGGCACGGTTGCCCTAGTAATGGATACTAATAGAATTATTAAACTTTTTGCCAACCATGAGGATTTCAAGGTAGATGGAAACCCTCAGCAAAGCTAAGTCAAATAAGAAAAACTAAATATTTACGGAGGAAAAGATATGGATCAAGACAATCTATCAAAAATCAACTCTTACCTTTCCTTTAAGTTAGGTGATGAGGAGTTTGCTGCGCACGTTAGCAAGGTGCTAAACATCCTGGAGATGACAAAAATTACCGAGGTGCCTAAAGCACCTGAATATATGAAAGGTGTTATAAACCTTCGCGGAACGGTCCTGCCAGTAATTGATACACGCATAAAATTTGGGATGACTCCAACAGAGTACACCACCAATACCTGCATCATTGTCCTTGATATTGAGGTTGATGGCGAAACTATCCAGGTGGGTGCCTTAGTTGATGCTGTACAGGCAGTGCTTGAGATTGACAAGAAGCAGATTATGCCGCCACCAAGCATAGGTAGCAAATACCGTTCGGAGTTTATTGAGGGTGTTGCAAATATTGATGAGAAGTTCATTATGATTCTTGACATGGACGCAGTTTTTTCAACTGAAGATCTAACAACCCTTAAAACGAAAACGGAAGAAACTGAGAAATCAGATACTATTGAGGAAATGGGAGAATAAATTGTTTATTGCTTCTTGCTTTTTGCTCAAAAAAACCTTAATTTTATAGGCTAGCTATTTGCTTAGCAAGTTGGCGAAAAATAGTGTTGGGGATGAATAAATTTTTAGGCTGGAGCTAATAATTTAGCGTTTCCCCCTTTGGCTGTTCAAAAAGCAAAATTAAATTAGGGTTTACTTTAAAAAGGAGATCTGCTTTTTGAACAGCCTTTTTTTAGCCAAAGTTCGTAGTATGAATAAATACATATAATTAATTATTAGGCTTTTTACTTTCGTTTCATTTTAATTAGCCTCAAGGATAGGAACTTATTTAATTTAATATGTTTTAAAATATAAGATACCTGCTAATTCATTAGCATTATATTTTTTAAAGTAATTAACGGATTGTAAATATTCAATGTTTAAATCTAACCTAAACGAGATATTTAAAGCGCAGCTTACTCAGGATGAATTTGATAAGCTGAGCCGTTTTATTTACAAGGAGAGCGGCATAAAAATGCCACCGGTAAAACGAGTGATGCTACAAAGTCGGTTGCAAAAAAGGTTAAGGCACCTTAACATGTCTAATTTTAAAGAGTATATTGAATATGTGTTTAGTAAAGAAGGGCTAAACGGCGAGATAATTCATATGCTCGATGTGGTTAGCACTAACAAAACTGATTTCTTTAGGGAACCCATTCACTTCGATTACCTTTTCAATACTGTATTACCAGAGTTTGCTGAACAGCCCGGTACATCTAAAAATATGAAAATATGGAGTGCTGGCTGCTCTAGTGGCGAAGAACCATATACCATTGCCATTGTTTTAGCCGATTTTGCAGAAAAGAATCCACGATTTGACTTTTCAATAATTGGCACCGATATTTCCACCCTAATTCTACAGAAAGCCGTAGATGCAGTATATAAGGAGGAGCGAGTTGCAATTATTCCAATTGAAACTAAGAAGAAACATTTCCTAAAAAGTAAAGATAGAGCGAACCCAACGGTTAAGGTTGCTCAGCATTTACGTAAGAAAGTGCGTTTCGGGCGTTTAAACTTTATGGATACATCCTACGACTTAAGCGAAATGTTCGATGTGGTTTTTTGTCGGAATGTTTTAATATATTTCGATAGGGAAACGCAGGAGAAGGTAATGCAAAAACTATGCATGAAGCTAAAGTCCGGTGGCTATTTCTTTCTAGGGCATTCTGAGTCAATAATGAACATGGATGTGCCATTAAAGCAGGTTAAACCAACAATATTTAAGAGAATTTAGTTTTCAGATAATTGTGCTATATATTAAAACCTACAGAAAATAATGGGACATAAAATTTCCGACGATGAGTTGCTTGATGAACTCAACAGACGTTTTGAACAGTATAAAATTGCTGTGAAAGATCTTAAGTCGCTTAATTATCAACTTAAAGATGTTAATAAAAAGCTGGAGGAATCTGAAGCACTCAAAAGTCACTTCATCTCAAATATTACCAATGAAATAATAAACCCCTTTACCTCAATTCTTGGTCTCTCAAAAGCCATCCTCTCGGTTGATAAGGAGAACTGGAAAAAGGTTGTCTCCATGGTGGCTCTAATCCATTCCGAGGCATTTACCCTAGATTTTCAGTTCCGAAACATATTTGTGGCAGCAAAAATTGAGGCGGGTGAGATATACCCTGAAATAGCCAATACAGATATAATTGGCATAGTGGAGGGTGTGATTGAAAACCATAAGTTTGAAGCCAAAAGGAAGAAGGTAGAGGTGCTTTTTGAGCATGAGTTTGAAGTGGATGATTCGGGAAGTTTCCTTTTTAAAACCGATCCCGAAAAGCTTAGGTTGATTCTCACCAACTTACTTAGTAACGCAATCAACTTTAGCTTTGAGGGTGGCAAAATTGACATCCATGCATTTGTTGACCAGGATGTCTTACAGGTTTCTGTTCGCGATCATGGTATTGGTATAAGCAAGGAGAATCAAAAAATTATTTTCGATAGGTTTAAGCGCCTCGACTCTGGAATTAACTCCGTTAACAGAGGGCATGGCTTGGGGCTGTCGGTTAATAAAGCTGTAATTGAAATGCTAAATGGTAGCATCAGAATTGAAAGCGAACTGGGAGAGGGTGCCTGCTTTACAATTAGTATCCCCAAAAGTGATATTAACACAACTGATATTGCCTCCGAAGCCAACGAAACATTCTTCGATACTGGGGAGGAAACCTTCTAATTTTCTCTGTTCAATGGATCAAGTAGCCACCCATTTTTTATACCCATCGGCGCTGTTTGCAGATAAAAAATCGCATCGCGTTTCAACTATTCTCGGATCGTGCGTAGCCGTTTGCATATACGATCCCGTGCTTAAGCACGGCGGAATCAACCATTTTATGTTACCCTTTTGGAATGGGCAAGGCTTGGCTAGCCCAAAGTATGGAAACATTGCTATTGAAAGATTGGTGGAGAAAGTGATGCAAATGGGATCAAAAAAATCAAACCTCAAAGCGAAGGTATTTGGTGGTGGAGAGGTGATCGATACCAACGTATCCCAGTTTCATATAGGAGAACGTAATATACAGCTGGCATTTGAAATACTCGATGAGTTTAGAATTCCTGTAATTGCTAAAAGTGTTGGCGGCAAACTTGGTCGTAAAATAGAGTTTTGTACGGGTACTGGTGAGGTTAAGCAGAGGTATATAAACAGGAGTATGGCCCCTAATATAAAGCAGTAAAGCAATTTTAACTCATTCTTCAAATATTTTTGCTGTTTCCCTTAAAAATCATTGTACTTTTGCCTATATTTAGGCTTAAGATTTAGGTATTATCCATTTCTTTAATTAACAGATAGAAGTTCAATGAGTAACAATAAACTTAGAGTGCTGGTTGTTGATGATTCAGCCGTAGTTCGACAAACTTTAAGTAGCATAATAGCCTCCGACCCCTACATGGAGGTAATGGGAACGGCCACCGATCCATATTTCGCTGCCAAAAAGATTGCTGAAGAAGTCCCCGATGTAATAACTCTAGATGTAGAGATGCCAAGAATGGACGGTCTTACCTTCCTGAAAAAAATCATGGCCCAACATCCAATTCCTGTTGTTATTATTTCAAGCTTAACCGAGCATGGAACGCAAACTGCAATGAAAGCTTTGGAACTCGGAGCTGTCGATATAATTACAAAACCCCAGGTAAATACAAAAACATTCTTCGAGGAATCGCGCATACGAATTTGTGATGCTGTTAAAGCAGCTGCTCATGCCAAAATCTCACGTAAAAAAGTGAGGCATCATGTTGAGCCTCCTGTGGTTGAGCCAAAGTACTCTGCCGATGCTGTGCTTCCTGCTGCAACCCACGATCAAAGTATGATTAAAACAACCGAGTATGTTGTTGTTGTGGGAGCGTCAACTGGCGGAACCGAAGCTTTAACAAACTTTTTAAAGGCCATGCCTTTAGATACTCCCGGAATTGTCATTGTTCAGCATATGCCCGAGAAATTTACCACCTCTTTTGCTAACAGGCTAAATGAAATTTGTAAGATTACTGTTAAAGAGGCACAGAATGGCGATAGCGTAATACGAGGCAGAGCCCTTATTGCGCCAGGGAATTTCCACTTACTTCTTAAAAGAAGCGGAGCGCGATACTATGTTGAGGTGAAAGAGGGACCTCTGGTTAACAGGCATCGTCCTTCGGTTGATGTTCTTTTCCGAAGTACAGCGCGCTATGCTGGAGCCAATGCTGTTGGTGTTATAATGACTGGCATGGGCGATGATGGTGCAAGGGGGCTTCTTGAAATGAAAACTGCCGGAGCTAAAACTGTGGCTCAGGATGAGAAAACATGCGTAGTTTTTGGTATGCCACGGGAAGCCATAAAACTTGGAGCAGCATTAAAGGTTCTGCCATTAAACGATATTGCACCATATGTTATTAAGCCCTCTTAACCGTTTTATATTTACCGTGTTTTAAACATTAGTTATATGCAAAAACTTCAAGAGAACGAAAAAGTATCGCAAAGTAAACGAAGGCTACCCTTTTTGTATCACTTTTTCTGCTGGTGTTCTGGGGCAAGGTTATATTTGCTTAAACAGTGCCCCACTGAGTATAACAAGTACTATGGAATAGGTGTTATTGTTTTTCTTACCGGGATAATGGCATCCCTGTCGGGTGGCTACGCCATTTACACCGTGTTTCGCAACTTGCAGGTTTCACTTGCTTTTGGGGCTTTATGGGGCTTTTTAATATTTTCAATTGATTGGTATATAGTAGCAAGTCTTCGTAAGCATCAAAACAAATCAAAAGAATTTGCCACCGCTTTACCGCGTTTTATACTAGCTTTACTCATAGCATTTGTAGTATCCATGCCTCTCAAGATGAAACTGTTTGAGCGTGAAATAAACCAACAAATCGTTTTCGATCAGCAGCAGAGTGCCATTGGGTTTCAGAATCTGGTTAATGAGGAGTTTGTTGATATTGAGAGGATAGAGAGTGAGAATAGAATGCTTAGGCAAGAAATTGCTCAGAAAGAGGAGCAACGCAACAAACTTTTTACAATGATAATAGATGAGGCGGAGGGTATGAGCCCAACCAGAACGCCTGGTAAGGGGCCCGTGTACAGAGAGAAAAAAGCTGAATACGATAAGGTGGATGAGGAGCTAAAGCAACTTATAAAACAGAATAATAAGATAATTCAACAGAATTTAATTGCCCTAGAGCAACTTCGTGAAAAAAGAAATAGTGCCATCGAAAATGCTCAAACAACTACCGCTGAGTCAGATGGCTTTTTGGCTCGTTTAAAAGCAATGGGAACTTTAAATGAGAGCAACGCCAGCATTCGTTGGGCAAGCTGGTTTATAATTCTGTTATTTATAACTATCGAAAGTGCACCAATAATCGTTAAATTGTTGTCAGCACGGGGCCCATACGATGATATGCTTGAGTCCGAAGAGTATATTAAGCAGGTTAAAATTAAGAGAGATGTTGTACAAACAGAACTCACAGAGGATCATCATATTGATTTGCATAGCCTGCTGGAAAAAGAGAGGAACGAGAGCCTTTACGAGGTAGAGAAGCAACATATTAAAAGCGAGGCGCTTGCCCTAAGCGAAATTAATACCCTGAAAATTAAGAAGTGGAAAGAGAAAGAATTGTCCAAACTTGACACCAACACTAGTAATTTGGATAATACTGCAACCATGAAAATTAATGAAGATGTAAGTAGCGATAATAGTGCGGATAGCGATATTAATGATAGGGTTGCCAATTCAGATGATAACCTGATTAAGAATGATATTGAGCCCAGACAGGAGTTCTCAGAAAATTTTAGTTTGAATGGCGATTCAAAAGAAGAGCAGAAGTCTTAAATAAAAATTTGAGAATAAGTTTAGGAGTCGTAATTAGTATCAATTGTATTTTTTATCAACTCTTTACTGTCCTTTTAAAAATAATATCTATTTTTAGTCAAATTTTTGATCTATGCAACGCAAATACTCTAAAAGATTCGTAATACGCTATACACTAACAGCTTTTGTATTGGGGTTAGTGTTTCTTCTAATTTCATATTTTGTGCAATCTTTATTGCTAAATGTTGCCTTTTCAGCAACAGGTATAGTTGAAATTCACAGGAGATTGCCCATTTTCTACTTTTTTGCACTACTTCCATTTGTGGTTGCTATTACTACCTACTTTATATCCAGATATGTATCAGCAGTTAGGATGGAATCAATGGATTTCTCAGAGAAAGAACTTTCCAAGCAAAGAAAACTCTTTCGTTTTGTTCAGAAATTGAAAGATGGAGAAATTGAAGCGGATTACACCCCCGAAGAGACCGATGTTCTTGGAAAAGCAATTGTTAATCTGCGAGATACATTAAAGAGCAGTAAAGAGGAAGAGGCCCTTCGGCGTAAGGAGGACGAGCAGCGAAGCTGGTCAGCAGAAGGGTTAGCTCTATTTGGCGAATTGCTCAGGTCAGAAAAAGATAACATCGAGGAACTTTCCTACTCTATTATCAGTAATTTAGTTAAATATATTAATGCCAATCAGGGTGGTTTCTATCTGCTTGACGATACCGACCCGGGAGATAAGTTCTTTAATCTTACAGCATGCTACGCCTACGAGAGAAGAAAATACGCCGATAGAAAAATAAATTGGGGCGAAGGATTAGTTGGAGCATGTGCATTGGAGAGGGAAACAACTCTATTAACTAAAGTTCCCGATTCTTACTTAAACATTACATCCGGGCTGGGAGCCGCCAGTCCAAAAAACATCCTTCTTGTACCCCTTAAAGTGAATGATGAGGTACATGGAATAATGGAAATTGCATCATTCCATTCATTTGAAAAGTATATAGTTGATTTTGTTGAGAAGGTCGCCGAAAGTATTGCATCTACAATATCCAACGTAAAAATTAATCTGCAAACAGCTAAGCTGCTTAAAGAATCGCAGGAGCAAGCTGAAACCCTTCAGGCACAGGAAGAACAGATGCGCCAAAATATGGAGGAGCTACAAGCTACGCAGGAGGAGGCGGCCCGACAAGCAGAGAAATTTATTAGTTTCACAAACTCAGTTAATCACACACTTATTCGTGCAGAGTATGATGTGAACGGAATTTTGCTTTACGCCAATACTAAGTTCCTAAATAAACTTGAGTATTCCTCAAACTCAGAGGTGGAGGGTAAGCATATCTCAATGTTTGTGAATAAGAAGGATAGGGAGTGGTTTGATGAAATTTGGGAGAGCCTTGCTAAAGGCGGACAGCACTTTGAAGGCGACATGAAGCATGTTACAAAAAGCGGTAAAGATCTATGGACAATTGCGACCTATACATGTGTTAGAAATCCCAGCGGTGGCGTTGAGAAAATTCTTTTTCTAGCCATCGATACAACCGAGCAAAAGAATCAGAGCCTCGACTATGAAGGACAAATTCAGGCACTTAACCGTTCTAGCATAAAAACAGAATTTACTCCAACAGGCGATATCATTGAGGTTAACGATAAGTTTGAACAAACCTTCGGTTTTACAACAATGGAGGCTAAAACAAAATCTGTTTTTGACCTATTCCACAATAACGACCGTAAAATTATTGACAATATTTGGGATGACGTAACCCATGGAATACCATACGAGGGGCAGATTAAGATGGTTATTAAATCTGATGAGGAAAGATGGTTCCGGGGAACTTTCACCGCAGTTAATGATATGTATGGTGAGGTAGCTAAAATCGTTTTCATTGGCCATGATATCACGCGCGAAAAAATAATGGAGATTGAAACCAAGGAACAAACCGAGCAACTTAGACGTCAGGAGGAAATGCTTCGTCAGAACGAGATTGAACTTAATAAAAAGTTGCGAGAGGCCAAAGAGGATATAAAGAACCAGTTTAAGGAGATTGAGAAGGTCAAGGTACGTACTGAAAAAACCCTGGAAGGATTTCTAGATGCTATTATTACCACAGATCATGATGGTATTGTTCAGTTTTTTAACCATGCTGCTGAGGAGCTTTTTGGAGTGGATAAAGATGATATTTTAGGGCAAAGCATAAGAATTCTGTTTTCACCAGATTCAACTGACGATAACGAGTTTTTAGAATCGTACCTTAATCCCGAAAAACCGGCCATAGTTGGTGAGAGACGTGAGATTAACATTACCAATAAGGATGGTGAGGAACTTAACGTACTCATGCTTCTTACTGAAGCCAAAGTGGGAAGAGAGATTACATTAACAGCATTTATTCAGAATATATCAGTTGATTTGTTTTAATTAGTTTATGGAAAATTTTGTTGTTTCAGCACGTAAATACCGTCCGTCAAACTTTAAAAGTGTAGTTGGTCAACACTCGTTAACCACAACCTTAAAAAATGCCATACAGCGTAATCAGCTGGCGCAGGCATATCTTTTTTGTGGACCCAGAGGGGTGGGAAAAACTACATGCGCCAGAATATTTGCAAAAACAATCAATTGCTTAACCCCAACACAAGAGATGGAAGCTTGCAATGAGTGTGAAAGTTGCAAAGCTTTTATGAATCAACGCTCATTCAACATCCATGAGCTGGATGCTGCTTCCAATAATTCTGTTGATGGCATTCGGAATCTTATCGAGCAGGTTCGTATTCCCCCTCAAATTGGCAAATACAGTGTATATATTATTGACGAGGTACACATGCTCTCCCAAGCTGCATTTAACGCCTTTCTTAAAACGTTGGAAGAGCCCCCTGCTCATGCCATATTCATTCTGGCAACAACTGAGAAGCATAAAATTCTCCCAACCATTCTGTCTCGTTGTCAGATTTATGATTTTAACAGAATAAAAGTGGAGGACACTGTAAAGTACCTTGAATTTATTGCTAAATCTGAAGGTGTTGAATATGAGACAGAAGCGCTTAGTATAATCGCACAAAAAGCCGATGGTGCCATGCGCGATGCGCTGTCAATTTTCGATCAGGTTGTTAGCTATAGCGATAATAATATCACCTATCAGAAGGTAATTGAGAATCTAAATGTCCTCGATTTTCAGTACTATTTCGATTTAACTGATAATTTTGTTAAGGGTGACTATGCCAGCTCCCTAAGAATATTTGATGAGTTGCTCTCCAAAGGGTTCGACACTCAACAGTTTATCTCTGGTCTTAGTTCGCATCTACGTAACCTTTTGGTTTGCAAAGATCCAAAAACAGCAGATATACTGGAGGTTGGAGCAGCAATTGCAGAGCGATATATCAAGTTTGCCACTGAATGCGATGCGCACTTCCTAATAAAGGCTCTCGATGTAGTTAACCAAACGGATACTACGTTCCGGCAAAGCGGAAATAAACGCTTGCATGTTGAGCTCATGCTGATTAGATTGTGTGGTCTTAATCAGGAAAAAAAAAAATGACCTCTTCCAATGGTTAGAGAACCCTTCACAGGAATTACTGGTTCTTTTAAACGACATTAAACCTAAATCCAAAGGAAGTACTGAACCGCAGCAACCTGTTAAGAAGGTTGATAAACCTACGGTCTCTGAGCCATCTGTAGTGACTCATTCCAAAGTTAAGACTTTCTCAATAAAAGATGCAATAGAGGGAAAACCCTCTCAGGCAAAAGACAAGGATATAAATGAAGAAACCTTAACATACTCGAATGAGGAGGATGAAGCCGATGATGCCTCGATAGATGCAATGGCTCCCTTTACACAGGTTGATCTTGAGAATGCTTGCCAGAAATTCATTGATAGCTACCTATCCGATAAGCCAAGGTATGCCAGCCTGCTTATTACATATCAGCCCTCTGTTGAAAACGGAAATGATGTGATTGTAGGATTCGACTCCCAGCTGCAGGTTGATATGTTTAGCGAAATAAAAAACGATTTGCTGGTATTCCTGAAAAAGAAATTGGATAATAATGCAATCTCAATAGAGACTTCCATAAAAGCGCAGGAAGAACAAAAGAACAAACTCTATACTGTTGAAGATAAATTTAAGTACTTAAGCGATTTGAATCCAGAATTAATTAGGTTAAAACAGCAGCTCAATTTGGATTTTGATTAATGAATCTATTGTTTTGAGCTTTTTGTTTAAACCCTTGTTATATTTATTGAATCGTAAATGAATTAATTATTATCAAACCTTAAAAAACAAATTACAATGTTAAAACCAAAAGTTAAACAAGCAATTAACGAACAGATTAATGCAGAGATATGGTCAGCTTACATGTACCTTTCCATGTCATCGTACTTTGCATCCGAAGGCCTAAACGGGTTTGCAAACTGGATGCGTGTGCAATGGCAGGAGGAGCTTACCCACGCCATGAAATTCTTCGACTATATGCTCGACAGGGGAGAACAACCAATCTTAAAACCTATTAAGGAAGTTCCTGAAAAGTGGAACGGCGCACTGAACGTAATGGAGGAAACATTAAAGCATGAGCAGCTCGTAACTTCTCTTATTAATAATATCATGGACATAGCAATAGAAGAGAAGGATCATGCAACGAAAAGTATGCTGCAATGGTTTATTGATGAGCAGGTTGAGGAAGAAGCTAACGCCGAGGAGCTAGTAGATGCCCTTAAACTTATTGGAGAGAAAGGTCAAGGTTTGTTTATGCTTGATAAGGATTTGAAAGGCCGTCAGTTTGTAGATGAAACAGCCGAATAATTTTTTATCTTAAAAGTTTTCAGCAATTTAAACCTACCTAAGTTTTTGGGTAGGTTTTTTAACATGTAAGAATACCATCATATTATTATAAAAATTCTAGGTGTCAATTTAATGTACTGATGTATAATACATTAAAGTATGATCCCTTTTGTTACTTGTGTTAATAATTAAAAAATAAATTTTTATAACAAGCATTTTTCCACAACTCCTAAATTTCAGCTAACTTTGCATGTTCAACTAATAATTTGGAATAAAATATAATATTATAATTAAATGGGTTTAATTGATAAAATTCTTTCTAAACTTTTTGGCGATAAGGCAAAGCGGGATCTTAAAGAGTTAATGCCATACGTACAGCGCATACAAGAGGTGTATCCAAAATTCACAGGGCTTACGAATGACGAGTTAAGAGCTGAAACAGAAAAATTGAAAAATCAGGTTCGGGATTATTTGGCCGATGATCAGGCTAAAGTTGTTGAGATGAAAGCGAAAATGGAATCCGAGGAGATTGGTTTTGA
Organism: Bacteroidales bacterium; assembly: GCA_046542995.1. GTDB lineage: Bacteria > Bacteroidota > Bacteroidia > Bacteroidales > Tenuifilaceae > Perlabentimonas. Next base: position 11,506 of record JBKHAH010000039.1, on the reverse strand, counting down.
TGAGAAAGAAGTGATTTCGGAGGATATTGACAAGCTTAAGGAAGCGATTGATGAGAAGTTAGAGGTAATCCTGAACGAGATTCTTCCCGAAGCATTTTCTATTGTTAAGGAAACCGCCCGCAGGTTTAAAGAGAATGAAACCATCGAGGTTACAGCAAACGACTTTGATAGGAATCTTGCAGCAACGAAAGATTTTGTTACCGTTGATGGCAACAAGGCAACTTATAAGAACCGTTGGATAGCTGGAGGTACAGAGATTGTTTGGGATATGGTGCACTACGATGTGCAGCTAATTGGTGGAGTTGTGTTGCATCAGGGTAAAATTGCCGAGATGGCTACTGGTGAAGGTAAAACCCTTGTTGCTACCCTTCCAGTATTTCTAAATGCCTTAGCAGGCATGGGCGTTCACATAGTAACCGTTAACGATTACCTTGCCCGCCGTGACTCCGAATGGATGGGGCCACTTTACGAATTTCATGGGTTATCTGTCGATTGTATTGACAAGCATCAACCTAACAGCGAGGACAGACGCAAAGCGTACCTATCCGATATCACTTTTGGTACAAACAACGAGTTCGGGTTTGACTACCTCCGCGATAACATGTCAATTTCCCCAACCGATTTGGTTCAGCGTAAGCATCATTATGCCATTGTCGATGAGGTTGACTCCGTGCTAATTGACGATGCCCGTACTCCTTTAATTATCTCAGGTCCTGTACCAAAGGGCGACGATCAAATGTTTGAGGAGTATAAGCCTAAGGTTGAAAAGCTTTTCACTGCTCAAAAAAATCTTGTAACCCATCTATTAGCCGATGCCAAAAAGTTAATCAATGAGGGTAATACTCAGGAAGGTGGAAAAATACTGCTCCGAGCATTTAAGGGGTTTCCAAAGTACAAACCGCTTATCAAGTATTTAAGTGAACAGGGAATTAAAGCCTTGCTTCTCAAAACAGAGAACTTCTACATGCAGGAGAAGAACAAGCACATGCATATTGTTACCGATGACTTGTATTTTGTTGTTGACGAGAAGCAAAACTCCGTTGAGCTAACCGAGAAGGGGATTGACCTTATAACCAGCGCTGCCGATGACCCCAGATTTTTTATTCTACCAGATATTGGTAGTGAGATGGCCGATTTGGAAAAGAGCGATTTACCCAATCAGAAAAAGTTAGAGCAAAAAGAGGAGCTTCTTCGCGATTTCTCCGTGAAGTCCGAAAGGGTTCACACCGTTAACCAGCTGTTAAAGGCGTACACCATGTTCGAGAAGGACGTGGAGTATGTTGTGATGGACAATAAGGTTAAAATTGTTGATGAGCAGACTGGCCGTATTCTTGAAGGGCGCCGTTATTCCGATGGGCTCCATCAGGCCATTGAGGCCAAAGAGAAAGTAAAGGTAGAGGCTGCTACCCAGACATTTGCTACGGTTACGCTTCAGAATTACTTTAGAATGTACCATAAGCTGGCGGGTATGACAGGTACTGCCGAAACGGAAGCTGGTGAGTTTTGGTCTATTTATAAGCTTGATGTAGTGGTTATTCCCACAAACAAACCCATTGTCCGTAAGGATATGGAAGATTTGGTTTATAAAACCAAGCGTGAGAAGTACGTTGCCGCTAGCGAGGAGATTGTTAATCTGGTTAATGCTAACCGTCCGGTACTTGTAGGTACTACTTCCGTTGAGATATCCGAACTTCTTAGCCGTATGCTTAAGATGAAAGGCATTAAGCACAATGTTCTTAATGCGAAGCTTCACCAGCGTGAGGCCGATATTGTTGCTGAGGCTGGTAGAGCCAAAACGGTTACCATTGCCACCAACATGGCCGGTAGGGGTACCGATATTAAACTTTCACAGGAGGTGAAAGAGGCAGGCGGTCTTGCCATTGTTGGTACTGAGCGTCACGAATCGCGTCGTGTTGACCGTCAGCTTCGCGGACGTGCAGGTCGTCAGGGAGACCCCGGTACTTCGCAGTTCTTCGTTTCATTGGAGGATGATTTGATGCGACTTTTCGGTTCCGACCGTATTGCCCGCATTATGGATAGGCTTGGTTTGAAAGAGGGGGAGGTTATTCAGCATTCCATGATATCAAACTCCATTGAGCGAGCGCAGAAAAAGGTAGAGGAGAATAACTTTGGTATCAGGAAGCGTTTGTTGGAGTACGATGATGTAATGAACTCGCAACGTGAGGTGATTTATACTCGTCGTAGAAATGCATTGTATGGTGAGCGTATAGATGTTGATATTGCAAACATGCTTTATGATGTTAGCACGGCAATAATTAACGATACTCACGGTATTATGGAGTTTGAAGACTTCAATCTGGAGTTAATTCGAAATCTCTCCATTGAAGCACCCTTTTCCGAGGAGGAATTTAATCAGCAATCGCCAGAGGTTTTAACTGAGAAGATATACAGGGCATCACTCGATAATTTCGAACGTAAGGTTGACGCCATTGCCCGCCAGGCCTACCCCGTAATTAAGGAGGTGTACGAAAAGCAATCGGCTGTTTACGAGAATATTGTAGTACCTGTCTCCGATGGGCAGAAGGTGTATCAAATTGTTACAAACCTAAAAAAGGCATACGAATCGGGAGCAAAGGAGTTGAACCGCTCATTTAGCAAAACAATAATCCTATACGTTATTGATGATCATTGGAAAGAGCACCTACGTGAGATGGATGATCTTAAGCAGAGCGTTCAGAATGCAGCCTATGAGCAGAAGGATCCATTGTTAATATATAAGTTTGAGGCATACCAGCTATTTAAAAATATGCTCGATAAAATTAACCGGGAGGTTGTTTCAATTCTAATGAAAGCGCATATACCTTTGCGTGATCCAAACCAGGTGCAGGAAGCGCAGGATCGCAAGAAGTTGGATATGAGCAAGTACGAAACCAGCAGGGAGGATGCAATGCAAGCGGCTTCAAACAACAAGGAGCGTAACCGTGAACCGGTGCGTGTTGAGAAGAAGGTTGGTCGTAACGAACCTTGCCCATGCGGAAGCGGAAAGAAGTATAAGTCGTGCCACGGTAAGATGAGTTAGCAAGCTGGTTTTTTTATTGGTTTAAATTTGTTTTAATATCACATCATAATAACTTTAACCTTAAAATCACCGGTATGAAATCAATTAGAATTACACTTATTTGCATGCTGTTTGCAACCATAATCAGCTGTGAAAGCGAACAGGTTCCTCCAATAATAGATAGGGAGATTTTTTTCGATGATCCTGAAATATCAGGGGCACAAATATCGCCTAATGGAGAGCATGTCTCGTTCCTAAAAGCCTATAATGGCACCAGAAATATTTGGGTTAAACCTCGTAATGCATCTTTTGATGAGGCATTCCCTGTTACTTCAGAAAAGCAGCGTCCAATAAGGGGTTATTTCTGGTCGCGCGACGGAAAGTATTTGCTTTATGTTCAGGATAAAGGAGGTGACGAGAACTTTAATATTTATGCTGTTGACCCAACAGAAGCATCTACAGATTCTGTGCCCAATGCCAGAAACTTAACAGATCTTGAGGATGTTAGAGCACAGATACAGCACATCTCCCGCGTTGACCACGACTTAATGTTTGTAGGCTTAAACGAGCGCGACAAGTCATGGCATGATCTTTACAGCCTAAATATTTCAACAGGTGAACTTAATCTTATTCGTGAAAACACAAATCGTTATACTGGCTGGCTTTTTGATCATGAGGACAACCTAAGGTTAGCCACACGATCCGGTATGGATGGTACGAATGAACTCTGGAGAATTGATTCAGAGGGAGAAACGTTACTTTACTCATGGTCGGTGTTTGAAACGGCTTATCCATTATCGTTCAAAAAAGATAACAGGCATTTTTATTTAGTGTCAAATGCAGGTGATGATATTGACCTGACTCAGCTATACCTTATGGATATTGAAACCGGAGAGATGGAGTTTATTGAGAAGGATCCAGAAGGTAAAGCTGATTTTGGAGGAATGTTTATATCCGATAAAACCCAGGAAGTTCTTTTCACGTCATATACTGATGCTTATACGCGTCGCTATTTTAAGGATGAAGAGTTTGAGGAACATTACCTGCATATCAAGAATCAATTTGATGATATGGAAGTAAGTTTATACGGAGCTACTAACGATGAGCAATACTGGTTGGTCAGCGTTTGGTCTGATACTAACCCGGGTCAAGTTTATATATATGATATGGAGTCAAGGGAGATCAACTTCCAGTACGACCCTCGCCCTTCTTTGCCCACTGAGCATCTGTCAACAATGACAAGTATTACTTACCCATCATCAGATGGGCTTGAAATACAGGCGTACCTCACATTGCCTAAAGGCTACGGTGAAAAGAATTTACCTTTAGTAGTAGTTCCCCATGGGGGCCCCTGGGCCCGCGATAGGTGGGGGTACGATTCATATGCCCAATTACTGGCTAACAGAGGGTATGCAGTGCTTCAGCCTAACTTCAGGTCATCAACTGGTTTTGGTAAAGCTTTTCTCAATGCTGGTAATAAGCAGTGGGGCAATCTTATGCAGGATGATATTACCTGGGGAGTTAAACATTTAGTTGATCAGGGTATTGTTGATGAGGATAGGGTTGGAATTTTTGGAATATCCTATGGTGGATATGCTACTTTAGCAGGACTTGCTTTTACACCCGATTTATATGCATGTGGCGTTTCATTTGTAGGGCCATCAAACTTAAGAACCCTACTAAACTCTATACCTCCTTACTGGGAGGCTATACGTACAACATTCTATGAACGTATGGGTAATCCAAATAATGAGGAGGAGCTGGAGCAAATTAAAAGACAATCCCCATTATTCTCTGCAAATGAAATAGCAGCCCCTTTAATGGTTGTTCAAGGGCAGAACGATCCAAGGGTTAAGGTGGCCGAGTCCGATCAGATTGTTGTTGCCCTTCGCGAAAGAGGTTTCCCTGTTGAGTACATCAACGCACCTGACGAGGGGCATGGTTTTGCCAGACCAATTAACCGAATTGCATTTATAGCAGCAATGGAACAATTCCTTGCTAAGCATTTAAATGGGCGTTATCAGGAGGATATGCCCGAAGAAGTAGCCAAACGGCTTGAGGAGATTACGGTTGATGTTAGTAAGGTTGAATTACCTGAAGATTTGATTGCTGAGTAGATGTTGTAACTGGTTTTTATTAGCCTAATTTTAAGATAGTGATGTTCGGCTCAGGCGCTCGCCTGAGCCGTTCTATTTCTTGCAGGCCCAGCCTGATTGTTTGCATTTAAACTTATCTTGGTTCAGAGCCAAACTGGTGAGGTTATTTTATCGCTATATTACCAAAGGTTTATTCATTCTTTACTATCTTTGCCAAGTTTTTAAACAGTATAAATAATATGTTAGTCGAACAGCATCTTTCGCAATCCATAAAATCTGCCATAACCAGCTTGTACGGTGTTAATATTGATGATAAGCAGATTCAGGTTCAAAAGACCAAGCGCGAGTTTGAGGGCGATTTCACATTGGTTGTATTCCCTCTTCTCAAGATTTCAAAAAAGAAGCCTGAAGATACTGCTAATGAAATAGGGGAGTATCTGCAGTCCACACTCCCAGCAATAGATTCCTTTAATATTATTAAAGGATTTTTAAATATTTGCTTAAGCCAATCCTTCTGGTGCAATTTTCTTAACACCATTGCTCAAACCGTTGATTATGGTTTTGCTGAACCTGATTCATCAGGAGAAACTAAGATGGTAGAGTTCTCTTCGCCAAATACAAATAAACCCCTGCATTTAGGACATATTCGTAATAATCTTCTAGGCTTCTCTGTGGCACGCTTGCTTGAAGCGAATGGTCATAGGGCCGTTAAAGTGAATTTGGTGAACGATAGGGGGATACATATTTGTAAGTCGATGGTGGCATGGAAGAAGTTTGGGGAAGGTGAAACCCCTGAAACCAGGGGGATTAAGGGCGATCATCTTGTTGGAAACTATTACGTTCTTTTCGAAAAGGAGTACAGGAAGCAGGTTGAGAAGTTGAAGGCCCAAGGTTTATCAGAAGAGGATGCAAAGGTTAAGGCTCCTTTAATAGTTGAAGCACAGGAGATGCTTCGCAAATGGGAAGCCAAAGAACCTGATGTTTATTCACTATGGAAAAATATGAACCAGTGGGTTTACAATGGGTTTGATGTTACGTATAAAGAGATGGGGGTGGAGTTTGATAAGATATACTATGAGTCGCAGACTTACCTTTTAGGCAGGGAGATAGTGAATGATGGATTGGAGAAGGGCATATTTTATCGTAAAAATGATGGTTCTGTTTGGATTGATTTAACGGCCGACGGGCTTGACGAGAAGTTGTTGCTCCGTGCTGATGGAACCTCTGTTTATATGACTCAGGATATTGGCACCGCATCGCAGCGATTTTCAGAGTTTCAGCTGGATGATCATATTTACATAGTAGGTAATGAGCAGGAGTATCATTTTAAAGTTCTAAAATTAATCCTTAGCAAGTTGGGTTATAGCTGGGCTAATCACTTGTATCATCTTTCATACGGAATGGTTCAACTGCCAGAGGGTAAGATGAAGTCACGTGAGGGGAAGGTTGTTGATGCTGATGATTTAATGGTGGAGATGGTTGCTACAGCCCGAGAAATGTCTAAAGAATTTGGCAAGCTTAATGATGCTAACGAGGAAGAAGCAACCAGCATTGTTAAAATGGTAGGCATGGGAGCTCTCAAATACTTTATACTAAAGGTTGATCCTAAGAAGAATATGACCTTTAACCCGAAGGAATCTATAGATTTTAATGGGAATACGGGTCCGTTTATACAATACTCTCATGCTCGCATCCAGTCAGTTCTTCGCAAGGCAAATGCATCTGGCATACAAGTGCCCCATGTTTTAAGTAGTAGTATTGATCTGGGTGATAAGGAGCGTGAGCTGATTAAGCAGCTATCAATATTCCCGTCGTATATTCAACAGGCTGGAGAGCAGCTTAGCCCTGCATTAATTGCAAACTACGTTTACGATTTAGCTAAGGAGTACAACCAGTTTTATCACGATTACAGCATACTTAAAGAGCCTAATGAGGGTATTCGTGACTTACGCTTAATTATTTCGCGCGAAACAGGAAACGTAATTCGTTTAGCCATGTGGTTACTAGGGATAGAGGTGCCAAATAGGATGTAGCACATAAATAATATTGTATTAAGTTTTAAACATTATAATCAATAGTATATTCATGACCACAAATAAAAGAGGATTTGCCAGCGATAATAATTCAGGTGTTCATCCTGCTATTTTCGAGGCAATGGCAAATGTAAACAAAGGTCATACCATTGCTTATGGCGACGACCCATACACCGAGATGGCTATAAAGCTATTTAAAGAGGAGTTTGGCAATCATGTTGAGGTGTTCTTCGTGTTCATTGGCTCTGCGGCTAACGTTCTGGGAATAAAAGCAGCTACACAACCATACCATTCAGTTATATGTCCCGAAACAGCCCATATTAATGTAGATGAGTGTGGTGCACCTGAGCGTTTTACAGGCTGCAAGGTACTTTCGGTACCTACCCCTGATGGTAAATTAACCATCGATTTAATAAAGAAACACATGCATGGGTTTGGTTTTCAGCATCATTCACAACCTAAAATTATTTCAATAACTCAACCAACGGAGCTGGGCACAGTTTATTCGCCCGATGAGATAAAAAAACTGGCAGACTACGCTCATTCTCATGATATGTATGTGCACATGGATGGGGCAAGAATTGCCAATGCGGCCGTTGCACTCGGTTTAAATTTTAAATCGTTTACCACCGAGGTTGGTGTTGATATTCTATCGTTTGGGGGAACCAAGAATGGCATGATGTACGGCGAAGCCGTTGTTTTCTTCCGTCAGGAGCTGGCAGAAGGTTTCATGTACACTCGTAAGCAGGGTTTGCAGCTGGCATCAAAAATGCGTTACATTTCAGCGCAGTTTAGCGCATACCTATCAAATAATCAGTGGAAGCAAACAGCACTGCATGCAAATAGAATGGCCAATTTTTTGGCCAATAAAATAGGCGAAATACCAGAGGTTACCGTTACCCAACCGGTTGATGTTAATGGTGTTTTTGCCATTGTTCCAAGAGAAATCATTCCAAAACTACAAGATGAATACTTCTTTTACGAATGGGATGAGTCTCGTAACGAGGTCCGCTGGATGACATCCTGGGACACTACAGAGGAGGATATAGAGGGTTTTGTAAAGACCTTGAAATCACTTCTTTAAACCTATTTGTTGAATTCAATAATTCGGTTTTAACTGTCTGGATGTGAGTTGAATGTAACGTGCGAATAATTGTTTTGTGCATTATGTCATAAAATAGTCGCAAGTAATTTTTGTGTATTATTTTTTAAACAGTTAGTTTTGCGGTGTGTTTATGTTATTATCACTTTATTATTAGTAGAAATAGAATGTTCAAACGATACATATTAATTCCTGTACTATTCCTATTCTTTCTTTTATTCGAGTTAACCTTTGGTTATTCTGGAAGAATGGATCATGCTGAATTATCTCCTCCGGATATCTCCTTCTCTCCGCTTGATATTACCAATGATCTATCAGGATACCATGCCTATGATAATCTGGATGTTAGCATTGACCGGTTCATAAAGCAATGGGGCGTAAAGGGGGCTTCAGTTGCGGTTGCAAAGCATGGTAAGTTGCTGTATGCAAAAGGTTTTGGTTTTGCTAATGAGGAGGAGGAAGAGAATATGCAACCATATCATCTTTTAAGGATTGCCAGCGTATCGAAACTAATAACGGCAGTGGCAGTAATGAACTTAATTGAGGATGGTAAGCTCGATTTGAACGACAAGGTCTTTGGAATCAAGGGGATACTTAATGCTCCGCAATATCTTGAATACATTGATAGTAGAGTGGAGGACATTACCGTTATGCAGCTGCTAAATCATTCTGGCGGGTGGACTTCCCGCTGGGGAGATCATCTGTTTATGCCTGGTTCAATTGCCAGGCAACTCGGTACGGAATTACCAATTGCCAGAAATGATATAATATCTTTTGCTTTAGCAAAGAGATTGCATTTTACCCCAGGACTGAGGAGTTCCTATAGTAATTTGGGTTACCTCATCCTTGAGAGCGTAATTGAGAAGGTTTCTGGCAGGCCATACGAAAAATATGTGCAATCCAATGTTTTTAGGCCTCTTGGCATAAACGATGCTTTTCTTGCATATAATTTTGATGATATGCGCTACCCACTCGAGGTGCGTTACTACGAAGTGCCAGATGCATCTAAAGTACCTGCATACGATGGTAAACCAGAATTGGTTTATAAAAGCAGAGGGGGTAATGATATTAGAACTCTTGGAGCTGCAGGTGGTTGGGTTATATCATCGGTTAGCTTGATGAAATTTTTGTCAGGTATTGATATGTATTCCGAGAGCACAATCATTTCAAAGAGATCAATAAGGACGCTGGAGAGTACAAAGCCTGGAATGCAACCTTTAGGATGGCGAAGGGTGGCTGCTGATGGCACAAAGTGGAGAACGGGTTCTTTCTCTGGCACATCAGCACTTACCATAATGAGGAGCGATGGGTTAACCTATGTGTTTATTACAAACACTAGTCCGTGGGTTGGTGCTCGCTTCCCATACGAGGTAAACAGGATGATGACCAGAGCTCTATCTACTGTTAATGAATGGCCAAATATCAACTTGTTTAGCATACCTTCCTTTACAAACAACAATTATGTTGAAATTAAAAGTGAGTTGAAAGAATCATCTGATAATACGGGTAATCTTGATTGGAGTATTCCCAGTATAACGAACGAGGGGTAGTTCTATTCCGCACAGCTAGGACATAATTATTTTCACATTATTTTCCTTGGCCGACTCAATAAATTGGTTTATGTAGAGATTATTGGTTAGCGCCAATTGTTGTATTCTCTTGTTATTGAAGCAAAAGGTGGCAATAATTTTATCATCCTTTTTGTTAATTTCAACAGATCAAGGTCATTGTACTTATGCCATGCTTCTTTAATTCTTTTTACCTTAATATAAAGTATCAGGCAGAATATAAAATACCCTAGTGTAATTATTAGCAGTGGCACTAAAAAGTATAAAGCCTTAACCCTCCTATATTCAATGTATGTAAATATATTAAGAGCAGAAGATGCAAGCAAAAAAGTTCCGCCTACGAGCATAATCAGGCTATGCATCGTATCCCCTTTAATTGAAAATAGATAGGATTTAGCTTTTTGACAGGACAGTGCAAATTTGATGGAACCGGAACAAAGTGGAGCTCGGCGGAGCCAAATTTATTTTGTTTTTTTCTTCCGCCCGCAAAAAAAGAAAGAAACCCCTCTCACATTGCACACATTGCCAAAGCCTCACTGCCTGTCCAAAACTTGCTTCGGGAAGCCAACGCTACAACCAAAGCTTTGTCAATGAGTGCAACCGACCGAAGGGAGCTCACGAACACCATTAAAATATAATCTGATGTGAGTAATTTAACCAACGCCATTAAACACTTACTAATTTTCTTTCCGCTTTAAAAGATAAAACAATTTTGATATTAATTGAATAAACAATATATTCGCAGTTACTAATATAATATTTAGTAACGACTAATATATGAATGAAAAAAATGTATCAAATATAATCAAGGCATTATCTGTAAACTCCAGATTGCAAATTGTGAAATTAATCCGCGACCGGAAGTATTGTGTGAACGCGATTGCAAGAAAGCTTGAGATAACACAATCTGCTGTTTCACAACACTTGAAAATACTTAAAGAATGCAATCTTGTGTATGCCGAACGCTATGGTTCAATCATTCATTACAGATTGAATCCAGTTACCATTGATGAATTTATGAAAAGCCTGGATGCTATGCTAAAAAAAATGGGAAATGACAGATAGAATATTGGAAGTACAAAACCTAAAAAAGTCCTACAACGGTTTTGAAGCGGTTGATGAAATTGACTTTGAAATAAAAAGGGCAGAAATATTCGGGTTCCTGGGACCCAACGGTGCAGGAAAAACCACCACTATAAACATGCTCATTGGTATGGCTAAGGTAACCTCCGGAAAAATATTATACAAGGGAACTGACCTGACCAAAAATATTAAGAAAGCACAGGAATTAATCGGTGTTGTGCCCGATGAAAGCAATCTGTACGATGAAATGAGCGGTTTTGACAACCTCTGTTTTTGCGGGGCATTGTATGGGCTGACTAAAAAAGAACGTGAAAACAAAGCGCATCAATTGCTTGAATTATTTCAATTAAAGGAAGCTGCCAATAAAAAATTCAAAGCCTACTCGAAAGGGATGAAACGGAAACTGACCATTGCAGCAGCCCTGATACACGACCCTGAAATATTATTCCTTGACGAACCAACATCCGGTATTGATGTAGCAAGCGTGAGGCAAATCAGAAACATGATAAAGGAACTGAACGAAAGAGGAACAACCATCTTCCTTACAACACACTACATTGAGGAAGCTGAGCGGTTGTGCCACAGGGTAGCATTTATAAACAAAG
>JBKHAH010000038.1:0-29170 GCA_046542995.1 Bacteroidales bacterium | reverse complement strand
TAAGGAAAGTGCCGAAAAATAATTACTAATCAGAAGGTTGCCTTTAAATAATAAGCATGGCATCGCCATAGGTTCCAAAACGATATTTTTCAGAAATGGCCAGCTTGTAGGCATCGAAAAGAAAATCGTACCCTGCAAATGCTGATACCATCATTAGTAGGGTTGAGTATGGAAGATGAAAGTTTGTAATCATGGCATCGGGAACGCTAAATTCATAAGGAGGAAAAATGAATTTGTTAGTCCAGCCAGAAAATGGTTTTAAGTAGCCATCAGTTGACACCGAGCTCTCCAGAGTTCTAAGTACGGTAGTGCCAACAACACAAACTTTGTTGCGGTTTTCCTTTGCCTTATTTACGATGTTTACTGCTTGCTCGGGAATCTTAATTTGCTCAGAATCCATCTTGTGCTTGGTAAGATCCTCAACATCAACGCTTCTAAAATTACCAAGACCAACATGAAGGGTAATCTCAGCAAAATCAACTCCTTTAATTTCAAGCCTTTTAAGAAGTTCACGACTAAAGTGTAAACCGGCAGTAGGTGCGGCTACAGCGCCCTCGTGCTTTGCATAAATTGTTTGGTATCTATCCTTATCTTCGGGAACTACTTCTCTTTGAATAAATTTTGGTAGAGGCGTTTCGCCTAATCGGTAAAGCGTATCCTTAAACTCATCGTACGTTCCGTCAAATAGGAATCTGAGGGTTCTCCCGCGGCTTGTTGTGTTGTCAATAACCTCAGCAACAAGCGAGTCATCCTCGCCAAAGTAAAGCTTATTTCCAATGCGAATTTTACGTGCAGGGTCAACCAGAACATCCCATAACCGCTGCTCTTTATTGAGTTCCCTAAGAAGGAACACTTCAATTTCGGCACCTGTTTTCTCCTTGTTACCGTAAAGGCGGGCAGGAAAAACCTTGGTATTGTTAAATACCATTACATCCCCATCGTCAAAGTAGTTTATTACTTCTTTAAAAATTCCGTGCTCAATTTTTCTGTTCTTTCTATCAAGAATCATTAGTCGGGACTCATCTCTGTTTTCTGATGGGAATTTGGCAATGAGTTCTTGGGGAAGATTGTACTTATACTGAGATAATTTCATTTCAAAAAAAAATGTATTTATGATTTATTTTTATTTATTTCACGCTAGAAATGTTTGTAAAAAACAGGCTGACAGCACTTTAATGCAAAAAACCTTAAAAGCAAGCACCGTGCACCTTATACGGGGGAAATCCCGATTGGTTACAGCGCGCTGATCTTTTCTTCAAAAATATTTAGTGGTAGTGCGTTTTCAATTGTCATATTTCCAATGGCCGTTCGGCGAAGTTCAACCAGGTGTGCCCCTGAGTTTAGTGCGCGCCCAACATCTCTGGCTAAAGATCTTATGTATGTACCCTTACTACAAACCACCTTAACGGTTAGCAGTGGTGGCTTGAAATCTATAATATCAAGCTGCTCAATTTCAACGGGCACCGCATCGAGTTCCATCTCAACTCCACGTCTGGCAAGTTTGTATGCCCTGCCCCCGTCAACGCTTTTTGCGGAGAAGAGTGGTGGAACCTGCATTTGGGTTCCTATAAAACTTTTTAGAGCTTCTTCAATTTGATGAAGTGTAATATGTTGGTATGGGTAAGTAGTATCGATTTCTGTTTCCAAATCGAAAGATGGCGTTGTGGCGCCAAGTTTAAATGTTGCTACGTACTCCTTTTTTAGCCCTTGTAGCTCTTGAACTCGTTTTGTTGCCCGGCCAACACATACTATAAGCAGGCCAGTTGCCAGCGGGTCGAGCGTGCCAGCATGTCCAACTTTTATTTTTTTATATCCAAGTCTATGGTATAGCAACGATCTAACTTTGCTAACCACGTTAAAAGAGGTCCATTCAAATGGTTTATCTATTAGAAGGACAACCCCTTCGCGCCAGTCTGTATTCTTGTTAAATCCTTCTTCCATTTTTAAACGGTGTATATTAGAATTGAAACAACTCCTACAATTGCACAGTATGCCGCAAACCATACAAGCTTTCCCTTTTTTACAATTTGAATCATCGAGCTGCAAGCAAAAAGACCAGATACGAATGCGGCAACTGCTCCTACAATTAATGCCCCAGTACTTAAAGAGGAGGGTTCTTGTGCGTTATAAAGGCTTAGTACCTCCAAGAAGCTGGCACCAAATATTGGTATTAGCACCATAAGAAATGAGAACCGGGCCGCTCTTTCACGGTCAACCCCCAAGTATAGCGCAGTGCTGATGGTTGCTCCGCTCCGACTAATTCCTGGAAGTACTGCAAGCGTTTGGGCAAAACCTATGATAATTGCATTTTTTGCATTTATTTTTCCCGATTTCTTTGGTGCGAAGCGGGTAAGAAAAAGTAGCAAAGCAGTTACCAGAAGCATTGCACCAACAAATGCAATTCGCCCCTCAAATAGCCCCTCAATATTATCCTTAAAAAGTAAACCAACAACACCAACAGGTATGGCAGAAAGAATAAGAAGTAGCAAATACTTGGTTTCATCGTCCCATCTAAATCGGACCAAGCTGTAAATAATTTGAAAGATATCTTGTCTGAAAACGACCAGAACGCTTAGGAACGTTGCGCCATGAACAATAATTGAAAAGGTAAGATTCTCTTCCTTAAGACTGAATAACGCAGCACCAAGTTCCAGATGACCACTGCTACTAACGGGTAAAAACTCAGTCAGTCCTTGAATAATTCCAAGGATTAAAGCTTGTAATAAATCCATTTATTCTTTTGGGTTATAGGTTACTATTCTTTCTGAGTTTTGCCATTATCTTTAGGTTTTTTCATAATGGCGTAAATCTGAAACATGAACCCAAAAAGAACAACAAGCGGAGCAAGGGTAATGCGCCTAAAACTGAACATGTCTTTGTTAAATATGCTGGGGTCATCGGACCCTCCTCCTAACATGAGTATAAAACCAAGAATAATAATACCTACTCCAATAAGCATAAGCCTGTAGTTTTCTCTACCTAAGGGGAAGAGCCCCATCACTTCTTTTTCTGTGTTTCGAGTTTTTTTCTGCGACATGTTATATTTTTTTATTTTTTTTAAAAGTAAAGTTGGTCTGCTTTTAACCTTAAATATTTACTAACGGCAAAGAAGGTTGAAAGTAAGTTTATTATGATTCCCATAACTATTACGAGCCCGAAAATAACGGACAGCAACTCAATCTGCCTAAAATTTATCACTTCGTAAAATTCGTTCTGAATAACATAAATAACGCCACTGAGCATAAGCACGGCTAGTATGGATGCATAAAAACCATGAAGCATACCTTTTAAAATGAAAGGTTTTCGTATAAAATTCCAGGTTGCACCTACCAGCTTCATAGTGTTTATTAAGAATCGTTTTGAATAAACAGACAGTCTAATCGTGTTATTTATAAGAACAACCGCAACAAAATACAGCAATGCACTAAAAACCAAGAGAATAACGCTTATCTTCCGAATGTTATCGTTAATTAGATTAACCAATGATTTTTGGTAAAACACCTCCTTCACTGGGCGGTGTGCCATTAGCTCGTCCTCTATTAACCTTATGCTATCGGGGTTTGCATATTCGGCTTTTAACCTAACCTCTATTGATGAGGAGAGGGGATTGTAACCTAAAAACCCAATGAAATCCTCTCCTAGTTCCTGCTGCAATTCTTTTGCTGCTTCCTCTTTGGAAATGTACTCTGTAATTCTAACGTAGGGAGAAGCATCAAGAGTTTTTCTTAAAAAGCTGGCATCAACCTCGCGTACATCGTCGTGGAGAATTACTGAAAAACCAATATTCTCTTTTACAAAATCGGAAAGCTGCTTGGCATTAAAAATTAATAGCATTAATATACCTAGCATAAATAGTACCAGAGCATTACTAATTATTGAGGATAGGTACGAACTTCTTAACCTCCACTTGGTGCTTCTTTTTTCCGATCTCATAATCTTGCAAAATTAGCTCAACTAAAATAAATTAAAGCAATTTTTGGCTGTTATTTTCTTTAAAATTGTATTTATATGCCTCATAACCTATCCAAAATAGGGTGGAGAGTATAATCAGCAATGAGCTTACAAGGTCGACACCGTAACCAGCCTTGTACATTTTTGGTTTATATTCAAAAACCACCTTGTTATTTCCTGCTGGTAGGATCATTGATCTTAAGATATAATTTACCCTAAAGTGCTCCTGCTCCTCATTGTTTATTTTAGAATGCCATCCCACAGGATAGTAAATATCTGAAAAAACAGCCAGCCTGTCTTCTTTAAGCTTATACTTATAAACCAGCCTATTTGCTCTGTAATCGGTTAAGTATATTGTGTCTGTGGGGGCAGGAGAAGGTTTGTAATTCTTAACAATCTCCTCAAACCTCTTGTCAACAATGGCAACCTTGGCTGGATCAAAGTTTCTGAGTGCAGCTATTTCCTCATCAGCATTATTTACCATTTTTACTGAGTCAACAAACCATGCGTTGCCAAGAGCCCTGGGGTTGTATCGAGCAGCTTGACCTTGTTCCGTTCTGCGAATAGTATAGCGAGTGTTAAGCATGTTAAGCACGTCCCAATTTTCTCTACCTGGCTGAATATGGTTGTCAATTATTTCTTGATATCTCCTGAGTTTTGCTCCATGGTACCCACCTATGGACTTATGGAAATACGACGTGCTGGCATCGTTAAAGGTGCTAACTGTGGTGTTGTAAACCCTGTAGTAAGTGGTTGTATCGGCCAAAATCTGTTTATCGGCATGGCTGGCAACAAACGGCCTTTCTACTTTTGAGTTTGGTACAAAATTGTCATTATTTAAGTAGCGACGGTTCACCGTCCACATATCAGCGATAATAAGGACTCCAATTATTGCAATGGCATGCTGTAGTTTTAACTTTTTTAATTGGTACCCAAGCAAAGCAGCAGCTCCCAGTAGTATAAAAACGAGAGAACGGAATGCATCGGCACGCAGCATGCTCTGCCTGTCTAACCTCAATGCATCAAACATTTCTGCGGGGTAGCCCGATTGAATATACCTCTGGTCAACCTCTGCTTCAAAATGGAAAAATGAGCTGCCAAAGAGAGCAAAAAACAAGCAGATACCTCCGGTAATGCCAACAGCCCATTTAAAACCATGCATAAATTTTTCTTTGTTTACGTTCCCCTGAAAAATTTCCTTTAAAGCCAAAATTCCAATTAAAGGAACGGTTATTTCAGCTATGTAAAGAATCATTGATACCGTACGGAACTTATTGTAAGCTGGGAAGTAGTTGAGAAAGAAATCTGTTAAGGGCATAAAGTTACTACCCCATGCAAGCATTATGGCAAGTAGGGTAACTCCAAACAGAGCCCACTTGGTAGTTCCTCTTAAAAGGAAAAGGCCCAGCACGAAAAGGAACACAACTACTGCTCCAAGGTAAACCGGCCCCGATGTCATGGGTTGTGGCCCCCAGTATGCAGGTAGCTGCTTAACAATATCGCGGGCCTGTGCTGGTGGTACCCTGTTTTCAATAAGAAACTTATAAGCTTGGGAATCTATACCAAAGTCAGCGGAGGATGAACCTCCCATGAGGTTTGGAATAAGCAGGTTGAAAGTTTCTGCCACCCCGTAGCTCCATGCTGTGGCATACTCTTTGTCAAGACCGCTAGTCCTGTCATCTTTACGATCTGTTAGTTCTGATGCTCCTCTTATTGAGTGTTTCCCAGATTCCCAAGTGAAGTAAAGTCGGGAGAAGTTAGCCCCAACAGCTAGGATGGCTGCCAGTAAAAGAACTCCTACAGCTTTTGAAAACTGAGCGTAACTTTTATCCCGAATTGTATCTATAAGAAATGCAATTCCTATTGCCAGCATTACGAATCCTGCATAGTAAGTTATCTGAACGTGCCCTGCATTAAGGTTTAGGCCCAGGAATAGAGCAAATAATACAAACCCTCCCAGATACTTGCCTCGGAAAGCGAGGAACATTCCAGCGAGCATTGGCGCTACGTAAGTAATTGCGTGCATTTTGGCATTATGCCCTGCGGCAATAACTATAAAGAAATAGGCCGACAATGCGTATGCAAATGCGCCCACAATGCTTAGCCAGGGGTTTACCTTTAGAACCAGAAGCAGGATGTAGAAACCAACCAGCGTAAAGAACATGTAGCTGGCAGGTCGCTTACCAAATTGTAAAACATTATCAACGAAAGTTAGAAGATTGCCACCAAAGTTTGTGGAAATGAGGTAGGCTGGCATGCCACCAAACATTGAGTTTGTCCATAGAGGTTCCTCTCCGTGAGCCTCTCTATGCTCAATTATTTCCTGAGCGGATCCTTTGAATTGCTCAATATCGTGCTGCTTAACTCCTTGTCCTTGTAGCACAGGGAAAAAGTAGATGTAGGATGCAAGAATGAATATAATAATTGCAGCGAAATGGGGGATGGAATTCTTGAAAACTGATTTCATCTGTAAAATAGTTTGGGTTTACGAAACGATGTCAAAAATAGTGGTTTTAGCGGAACTATTCTAATGACATAAAAAAAACCTTAATAAAATGCATATCCTTATGGAAGTGAACATTACACTAAGTCAGGGAAAACCCTAACTGCGTAGCTGCGATAATATTTGTAACAATAACTTAAAGGCGATATGGTAATAAACTTTGAAAAGAATTTACCATAAGGGTTAGCTATTGAATGCTAATTAACTGTACCCTTCAGTTGAGGGAAAGACTTATTATTATAAATAATGGCTTTTTGGTATTTAGAAAAGACCGTGGAGCTGCGCGTCAATTTTATTAATAATTTGCCTTAAATCAGTGGGCTTTTCGGAGAAATTCAGATTGTCAACCTCAACTATTAGCATGTTGCCTAATTTATAGCTACCTATCCATGCCTCGTACCTTTCGTTTAGCCTCTGAAGGTAGTCAATCCGAATACTTTTCTCGTAATCGCGCCCACGCTTCTGAATTTGATTTACCAGGGTTGGAACGGTTGCTCTAAGGTATATTAGTAAATCGGGAGGCTGAATAAGAGAGCACATTAGGTTAAACAGACTAAGGTAGTTGTTAAAATCGCGGGTTGACATTAAGCTCATGGAGTGAAGGTTTGGAGCAAAAATGTGTGCATCCTCGTATATGGTTCTGTCTTGAATTACCTGTTCGCCAGACCTTCTAATTTCTACAATTTGGCTAAAGCGGCTGTTCAGGAAGTAAACCTGCAGGTTGAAACTCCATCTCTGCATATCCTCGTAAAAATCGTTAAGGTAAGGATTGTCGTCAACATCCTCGAACTGAGGTTTCCATCCGTAATGTTTTGAGAGAAGTTTAGTAAGGGTTGTTTTACCTGAACCGATGTTTCCAGCTACCGCAATATGCATAATTTTGAGATATATAAGTGAAAAATATGTTGTTTTAAGAATAATTCTAGACGGAACACCCAGAAATAATTCAGGTTAAAAATACAAAAGAAAATGTGCTATTTATGGTAACGGGTTAATTTTTTTGCATAACCGCAATTTTTCTCCATCGAAGCACATGGGCTTATTATCTATAATTACAGCCAATTCTTGACAAGAACAATGGTAATGCTCAGGATTTTCTTCGGTTTTTTTAAGGTTATAACCAACTGTCTGACTCTTGTGAGTTGCCCACAACTTATCATTCTGAATACGAAAATCATTTTTGTATGAAATTTGAAATTGGGGGAGAATGGTTCCATACTCGTCCATTCTGATTACTATATTGTTATTAATACCAGCATAAAGTACCCCATTATGCTGTGCAAGATGGTTTGGATGTAAATTGTGTTCAGATGTTGAGAAAGGTATTCTTTGTACGATGGAGGTAAAGCGCTGGTCTAATCTAACAAGCTCTGCCGATACACGATGATATAACCAAACACCTCCACGGTTTGACCGGCATGCATGAGTTATTTCTCCTAAGCCAAAATCACTTAAATTAACGGGCTTACCAATAGTATTAGCATCATTGTTAATAAGCAGAATGTTTTGAGACTCTCTGTAAAAAACCAGAATTTTGAAAGGATCAGACACATCAATTGAGGTTGGGTTTCCCAAAAGCAAATTGTTGTAAGATTCAAGCAAGTTGCCATCATGGTCAATCTTGTTAATGTCGTTACCATCTAAATGCCAAATAGCACCCATTGCATCTACTTGAACTGCTTGTCCCTGAGCTAATGAAGTTAGCAGGGTAAGTTGCACCAATAAAAAAAGGGTGTTAATACCTATTTTACAGCACTTCTGCATTAATTGAATGTTTTCACTTCACTCTGTCAAGTAGGGCATCAACATATTCTCTGGTATTGCTAAGGCGTGGCACTTTGTTTTGTCCGCCAAGTTTGCCACGTTCTTTCATCCAGCTAAAGAATGAACCTCGTTTCATTGATTTTACTACTGGCTCAGAAAGAGTAATACCCTTGTATCGTTTCGCTTCGTAATCGGAGTTAATTGAGCAGAGCGCATTGTCGAGTACTGTGGTAAAGAAGCTTAGATCCGATGGTTCAACCTCAAATTCAATTAACCATTCGTGAGCACCCTTGGCATTATCGCCCATGTATATTGGGGCCGCTGTGTACTCCTTAATAACCGCTCCAGTTTTATCGCAAGCACTTTTTAGCGCCTTCTCAGCATTATCAACAATAATTTCCTCGCCAAAAGCATTAATGAAGTGCTTTGTACGGCCCGTAATTTTTATTTTATGAGGGTAGGTTGATGTGAATTTAACGGTATCGCCAATAAGGTATCGCCAAAGCCCAGAGTTTGTGGTTATAAGCATGGCGTAGTTCCTATTTAGCTCCACATTGCCTATTGTAAGAACCGTGGGGTTTTCAGAGCCAAATTCATCCATAGGAATAAATTCGTAAAAAACGCCATAATCGAGCATGAGAAGCATATCATCCCTTTCGGGATCGTCTTGTATTCCAAAAAAACCTTCGCTGGCATTGTACGTTTCCATGTAGTGCATGTTTGGCGAGGGGATTATTTTTTTGAATTGCTCGCGATAAGGGGTAAAGCTTACACCACCGTGAGTGAAAAGTTCAAGGTTTGGCCAAACCTCAAGTAGGTTGTTTTTACCTGTGTAATCGAGAATATGCTTTATCATTACAAGGTTCCATGAGGGAACACCTGCAAGGTTGGTTACGTTTTCTTTAAGGGCTTCCTGGGTAAGTTTGTCCAACTTCTCTTCCCACTCGGGAATGAGCGCTACCTTTTGGCTAGGGGTACGGATAAAGTCGGCCCACCAGGGTATATTCTCTATAAGAATGGCCGAGAGGTCTCCATAGTATGATTCGTTGCTGAAATTATCAACCTGGTGGCTACCGCCAAGCGTAAGTCCCTTTCCTGTGAAGATGTTAGAGTTGGGGTAAAGATTGCTATAGATTGCCAGAATGTCTTTACCCCCGCGAAAATGGCATTCATCCAATGCGTCTTGACTTACTGGGATAAATTTACTCTTATCGCTGGTTGTACCCGATGATTTGGCAAACCATTTAATCTCGTTGGGCCAGAGCAGGTTCTTCTCACCTTTTCTAAGTCGCTCAACGTAAGGCTTAACATCTTCGTAGTCGCCAATAGCCACCCTTTCTTGAAATGCTGAAACTGATTTTACCTCCTTAAAACCGTAGGTTTTGCCAATCATGGTGTCCTTGGCTTTGTTAAGGAGTTTGAAAAGGGTTTCCTCCTGCACTTCGTTTGGAAATCTGCGGAAAAGGTCAATTTGGTGCAACCTCTTAGTGTTAAACCAACCTACAAGTGATGTTATAAACGACATGCTGATATACGTTAATTTTTATATCTAGTTGTGTGTTATAAAAATAGGATAATTAACTGTTATAAAAACATTTTAGTTGTTAAAAAAGTTAAATTATAATTTGCTAAGACGCTCGGCTGCCAACATTAAATCCGTTTCACTTTTCCCAAAGCATACTCTAAGCCTTTGGTTATCTACCTTGTCGTGGTAGAAATATGATAGAGGGAAAGCGGTTACCCCATGGTTTTTGGCAAGGTTTAAGCAAAAATCCACATCGGGTTCTTGAGAAATCTCTTTATAGCTCATTACCTGAAAGTACCCTCCCTGTGCTGGGTAAAGGGTAAAGCGTGTGCTTTTTAGCAGATCGCCAAAAAGTTTTCGTCGCTCTTCAAACTCCTTCTTAAAAGGAGACCAACAATCTCTGCCTTTAAGGTAATCGGCAAGGGCGAGCTGAATAGGTAGGTTAACCGAATAAATCTGGTAGCGATGCACCTCTCTGAAACGGGCCATAAGGTTAGCAGGCGACATTACAAACCCAATTTTCCATCCGGGAACACAAAGTGCCTTACCAAAAGAACCTACAATAATTGATCGCTCAGCTAATTTAGGAAAGCGAGCAATGCTGAATGCGGGTTCATTGTCATAAACTAAATCTGCAAAGGCCTCATCGCTAAGCACGTTTATCTTTGTGCCGTTAAGAATTTTTTGCAGCTGCTCAAGATACTCATTTGTCATAACCACACCCGTTGGATTGTGTGGTGAGTTTATTATGATAAGCTTGGTTTTGCTGCTAATTAACTTGGTTAGTGCCGACCAGTCAATTGAATAGTCATCGGGGTTAAGATGAAAGAAAATGGGACGAGCGCCCCTCGCTTCAATTGCAGGGACATACGTTTCAAATGCGGGTTCAAAAACTATCACCTCATCGCCTTCGTTTATTAATGATGATATGGCCGTGTATATTGCCTGAATGGCACCGGCAGTGATGGTGATTTCTTCGTGAGGGTCAAACGGGTAGTTGAATGCTTTCTTGTAACGGTCAGCAATTACTTTTCTTAAATCGTAAACACCCTCACCGGGCGCATACTTGTTCCTTCCCTCCGTCATGTGCTTAACAAGTGAGTTTAATAATTCTGGTTGGCAGGGAAAATCGCTGTGGTCGTTAGAGAGGTTAACGCCGCCATTTTGATTAGCAATATCTGCTAAATTTGAAAGTAGATGGAACGTGTTGCTAGATGAACTCTTTTTTATCATATTAAATTTTATGTTTACTCAAAAGGTTTGCAAAGATAAGAAAATGCCTTGTGGAAAAAATTAAAGCATCATATTGTTTGTTTGACAAATGCTATGCCAAGACAGCAATATCATTTAGCGTATTTGTTTGTTAACTTATTGCTTATTTTTTAACTAAATATTTGCGATAGTATTGCTAAAGAGTTTATGTTATGCAGGGAGTCGAGGTGGTATGCATAGAATTTAAAAATTTGGTCTAGAAAGCCAGCCCTTTGCATTCCATTTAAAGGGATGCTGTCAGATTTACTAAAGGGGGTTTTAAGTGATAACGAGAGTAGTTCACTATGTTGAGGTGAAAAAAACAACGGGTGAGCTGGCTGAAGGTTAACAAAACTGCCGTTTTTAATGTCGAAATAGGGAGTGTCCTCTGAATAGTTGCCATTGGGGTAAAACCCAAGATACTTTGAAAGATGCGCCAGAAAAAGAAGATGAAAGTTTGCAACACCCTTCTCCATTGTATCAAGGGTTTTTATTGAAAGTTCTATGTAATCAAAAAGAAAGGGGTTGCTCTCCTCCTCACGAATAGCCTTGTAAATAATTTCGCTTATAAAAAGTGCGATGGCGCGTTTTCTTGCATTAGCAGGTATTGTGGTTAAGTTATAGTAAGGAGTTACCTCCTTAAGTCTGCCCATGCCTTTACCCTTGTAAAAAACCGTGTTTAGCAGGCTAAGCGGTTGAAAGAATACTGCTTTTTTTGCTCCTTTACCTTTACCGTAAGCACTATTTACCATGAATGTTGCCCTGCCGAATTCCCGCGTGTAAACATAAGCAATAAGGCTGCTCTCGCCGTAACGTACCGAGTGTAATGCGATGGATTTTGCTTTTTCAATCATAGATGGTTTTTACTCATCTGCAAAATTAATTATATTCCACTTACTTTAATGAACTAAATATCTTCCATTACAACGTTAAAAAAATATAACTTTGGAATCTAAAATCCGAAAAGTATCATTCGCTCAATATTGTTATTTTTACTATGCGTACATTTTGAATAGGATAGTTCTATTCTATTTCTCAAATAGATTTATTTTAAAAGAATGAATTATTATAAGATACTGAAAATAAACAGGCTCATTAAGAATGATAGAATTAAAATTTTAGGCATTGGACTGCTTTTCCTGTTAAGAAGAAGGTTCTTTAATGTTTTTCTTGACCCTATATTGCTATGTAACTACAAGTGCGTGATGTGTTACTTTAGCGACCCCAACTATAAGCCAAACAAAACGCCCTTGTCCAAGGAGATGATAGAGAAAGTAGCCAAAAGTTTCTTTAATCATGCCCTAAAACTTCAGATAGGTTGTGGCGCAGAACCATCTCTTTACAAATATAATAGTTTAATTATTGAGCAGGCAAAGAAATATAATGTGCCCCATATTTCATTTACAACCAACGGCTCGTTGCTTGATTTTGATAAGATTTCGCTTATGGCAGAGTCCGGGTTAGATGAAATTATACTCTCGCTCCATGGGACCACTAAAGAAGTTTATGAGAAAATGATGCCCGGTGGTAGTTTCGAGAAGCTTCACGATGTGCTTAAAAGCATTTCGAAGGTTAAATTACAATACCCAGAGTTTAAGCTAAGAATAAACTATACTGTAAACCCCGACAATATTCAGGACTTAAGAGGAATTGTTGACTATTTAGACGATTATAGTGTAGATACCCTGCAAGTAAGACCTATAAGAAAATTGGGAGATTCTGTTTACACCGATTTTGATATTAAAAGAAAGCAGGAGGAATACGCTAGGATTATTAATGAAATTCATAGGAAT
This sequence comes from Bacteroidales bacterium, assembly GCA_046542995.1. Classification (GTDB taxonomy): domain Bacteria; phylum Bacteroidota; class Bacteroidia; order Bacteroidales; family Tenuifilaceae; genus Perlabentimonas. Next base: position 16,383 of record JBKHAH010000038.1, on the reverse strand, counting down.
TGTGAGCAGAATAATGTTGTAAGCCTTTTAACTAAAAAGCTTCCAGATGAAAATTTACGTAGGAGTTCGCTAGATATTGCAAAATATACCTACTGCTACGTATCGCCAATTTACTTTGGAGAAGAGGACTTTAAACCCAATGGAAAATCATACTATCAATTTTTACGCAGCAATGGTTTTTTCAAAAGTATAATTAGGAAGGTGTTTTTTCAAAAGAATACCACGTACAACTCATCGGTTAATTTCGGGAACTATGATGTAAATGTTTGAGGTGCTTGCGTAAAGATAACACCCAAGTTTATTATCTAACAAACAGTATTTTCCCAACAGCAGATTGCTCACCACTCTTATCGGAGCAAAAATAAAGATACACCCCCGTGGAAACCCGCTTCCCTTGCTTGTTCTTGCCATTCCAAGTTGCTTGTCCGCCTAGGCTCTCGGTTTCATAAACCAAGTTACCGGCTACGTCGGTAATTTTTACTAAGGTTTTATCAACTAGACCAGTTATAATAATATCATCTTTAAAATCAGGCCTTACAGGGTTTGGAAAAGCGTAAACATTCTCGAACGTATCGTCTGGTTCTGTTGCTTCGCTCCGGTATCCAATTAAACCTTTTTCGGTTGCAATAAAAACCTCCCCGGTTTTTGGGTGTATTCCAATATGCTCAATACTATTTGATGGCAGGGGGCTATTCCCTTTGGTAAAATGATGTATTTGCTTAGAGCCATCTGTCGATTGAACAAAAACACCGGAATTAAGCGTACCAAACCACTTTCTGTTACCCCCATCAACTGCAACCGAGGTTACTGTTTCTGATTCGAGCAGAAACACAGCCAGCCCCTCAACAACATCAGGAATTTTAACACGCTGCATGCTGAATGATGATGGGTCAAGAACCCTGTCAGGGTTATAGCTTACTAGTACGCCCTCATTTGTTCCAACCCAAAGGTATCCATCCTTATCAAAAGCAATGCTGGATATTTCATTGGGTAACGACTCGCCCTCGGGGTTTGTGGGAAAGAACTTTCTTACGTTATGGCTAGACTCCGAAGTTGGGTTATCGCCTGGGTCAAGAACAAAAAATCCTCCGCCAAAGGGTAGAACCATCCAGAGTTCACCTGTTGGCGCTTCAATAATATCCGATTGGCGGCTGGAGTTTATAATGCTACTATACGGAAAACTCTTCCAGGTACCATCAGGCGTTCTGACTGATAAGGGATTTGGTACCCCTTGATTAGATACCCACAGGTTGTTATTTGAATCGAATGTGATACCCCCAATTCGGCAGAATGGGCCCGATAAGATGCTTTCGAGCGAACTGTTGCTGGGGTCGTAGTGCGCTACCTCCTCATCGCCATTATACACAACTACTCCGTAACCCCAGGTGGCAATGTATAATTCGTTTTTGTTAAGCGGGTTTGGCACAACCCTTACGGCATCATGATAGTTTTGATTTCTGATGGTCTCCCATTTATTATCCTTAAGCTTATGGAACGAGAACGGATAGAACATGTTATTCCATATACTTGTTCTCCCACCTGCAGCAACAATTATGTTATCGTTATGCGTGGTGATGTAGTGCGCCCTGTCTGTTCTTGGGCTTGTGGGATGAGCCTTGTGCCAGCCTGTTGATGATTGGTAAACAAGCCCTTGCCTGTCGTCAGCTATTACAAGATTACCATTAGCATCCATAGTTCCCCAGTTGGGCGTAAAATAGAAAAGGTTCCCATAGTTGTTAATAATAGTAGGGGTTCCGTATACCGAATGGTAAGTTGCCAGACCCTCTCTTGATATTGCTACAAGTTTTTCGTTATTGGCAGTAATTGAGCTTATCTGGTTCATTCCATTTGAAACCTGATTCCATGAGAATTGGTCGTTGTACCAAATAACATCAGGACCGTCGCTCCCTGTTGACTGGAGAGCAACCAGGTTGTTGCTAAAGTTGGTCAGGCTTTTGTACTCATTACCTTCGCCGGGGATGGCATCTTCTCTGCTCCAGTTCTCATAATGAACAAGAAGAGGGTTGTTAGCAGATGCTTTGTATAGTCCATCCTGAGTAGCTGCGTATATTGTATCATTAAAAATCTCCACTTGATTAATCCTGACAGAGGAACCGCCTGAGCCAATGTAGTACGTGTCTTTTATCTCGTATTTGCTGGTGTTTAGAACAACTATGCCAAAGCTGGTTGATACCATTACCTCATCTTCATTAACAAAATAAAAATGGTTTATTTGTTTATCGCCCTGCATAATACTCTGAGCAATGTAAGGAAGGTTAATTATTGAGTTGTTTAGAACAATGTCGATATTACCATTCTCGTAACCAACTAAAAGCATCTTCTGAAAAGGAGAGTAGCCAATTGCAGAAATGCCAACATCGCTTAACCCAGTTACAGTTGAGAGTTTGCCAACTGTTCCTTCCTGAGTATTATGCCAGAATACACCATTGTTTGCTGCTAAATATAATCTGTTTCCCGATACCGCTGTTTGTTTACCTTGAATGTAGGAGTAGTGGTCACGCCATTTACCTACGGGAACCTGAGCGCAAAGGGTGGTTGCAAGTATGAAGGTTGCAGTAAGAACAATAAGTCTTTTCATTGCCAATAATAAATTGGTTTACGAAATAATAAACCCTAAACAAAGAGAAATATTACTGAGAAATGTATAAAACAGCTCTTAGCCGATTATATGTTTAGTAAATAGTCTGTAAGTTTTCTTATGGCGATAGCTCTGTGACTTAGAATGTTTTTTTGTTCAGCCTCCATTTGAGCAAAAGTTTTCGTGAAGCCATCCGGCATAAAAATTGGATCGTACCCAAACCCATTGGTGCCTGTTGGGGTATCAATTATTTGTCCGCGTACAATACCCTGAAACTGTTTTTCATTACCATTAATAATAAGCGAGATAATCGTTCTGAATTGGGCTGCCCTGTTAGTCTCGTTGTTTAATTCACTCAGGAGTTTCCTTACGTTATCGTTTGAGTTTTTTTGGTTACCCCCATAGCGTGCCGAGAATACACCGGGCTCGCCATTTAAGGCGTCAACTTCAAGTCCGGTATCATCGGCAAAGCAGCTCATGTTATACTTTTTAAAAACATACCATGCCTTTTGTGATGCGTTCTCCTCAAGCGTCATATAGTCTTCAGGAATTTCATCTGGGCATGATATGTCATCAAGAGATAGTAGCTGGAATTTCTTCCCAATAATTTGATTTACCTCCTTAAGTTTGTGCAAATTGTTGGTTGCAAAAACAAGTTTACTTGCCATGTGCTTATTTATCTGGGGTTAATGCTCATAACTGGTATGTGCCCAGCATTTCCAATAATGTACTCTTCGTGCGGTTCAAAAACAAAGGACGAGTCATCTTGTACCTTGGTGGTCATAATTACGATAAGATCAGCCCTTATATTAACAGCCATACTAAGTACTTCTTCAGCAAAACACTTTTCACCTTTCACTGTGTAAACCTGATATTTTGCTCCCTTCTCATCAAGGTAACGAACGGCAGATGCCATGTTCAGGTCAATTTTTGCAACCAGCTCAGGGTCCGAAACATTAGGTTTTATTAAGTGGAATTTTGATACGTAGTATTCACAGAAATAGTTTATCCACCCATGCTTCTCCTTGTTCTCAACGGTAAAATCAATGGGGAAAACTATCTCGTCGTATCTTTTGTTTATTGGTGGCTGCTGTATGGTAACAAAAGGAACTTTTGATTTGGTTATAACATTAAGGGGCCATAGGGTTTTTATTTCATCCTTACCTGTAATGCTTTCTGAACCCATAATTGCCATGCTCGCATCTAACTCAGATGTTAGACTTGCAATTTCTTCAGCCACATCACCGACTCTAACTACAAAATCTGGTTTTATACCATATTTATCAAATGCTTGCTGAGAAATACTTTCTAGTTTATTTGTGGCTTCATCAACCTTACTCTTATTATCTACAACATGAGCGAGAGTAATGCCTTCACCCACAACGCTTGATACCCTTGCTGCATGTTGAAGCGCATATACCGCTGCTCTTTTAAAATCAGTAGGTACAATTATTGTTTTTTTGTTTTTTCCCATAGCAATAACTATTTTTAAACTATCGTAGTATATTTATCGCTATATTTGGTTCATACGATTACCCTGCGTTAAATAGTTTAATATCTGTTTATTTGATTGATATTCTACTACATGAACCTATAATGCTTCCTACGATTGGGTGTTAAATCAATGGTCTAAGGTATGAATTTTAAGTTTTTTTTAAGCAAACAACTCATAATTTTTTTTATAATTCAGCCTTTTGGGGCTATTGCTAGTTGGGAGTACCCTGTGGAGCAGCTTAAGCCAGACCCCATAGTTAATCAAATAACGAACCTGCCCAAAGGTTTTGCCTCCGGATTTAGCACCATTGTTTCTGAGAAGAATGGCAGAATAATTCTTTATGACGACAGCATGCTTTGGCTCTTCGATGGCCATAGCTGGGAGAGTATCCCCTTCAGTGAAAGACCGGTTTGCACCTTTGATATTAATGATAATCTATTCGTTGCAACAACCGAATCAATTACAAGAATAGACTTTTCGGGTAACGATTATGCAGCTTGTGAGATGTATGCTGATAAGGAGCAACTTAAGGGTATCGGCGATATCATGGATTTTCATGTAAACCCAGATGGTAGTCACTTCATACAAACATCTTTAGGTATTTGGCATTTGTCTGATACTCTTGTAAATGTTGATTCATCCAGCGGGTGGGTTTCAATTATTGGCGACATTCACAAACCCTTTTTTGTAAAAAGGAGTAACGAGCTTTATACAGTTGATTCTACTTATAAGAGTCTCATTCGTATTGCAGGTACTCGTAATAAGAATTTTATTCAAGCATTTAGCCTGAAGGATGATGAAATAGCCATAACAAGGAGCTTTCCCTGGATTCAGTCATTAAAGAATACTAACAATGTGGGTTCGTTCTCAGGTTTAATTGAGTATTTAGATTCATTTAACCCCAGTATAGTAAAAGCAAATATGCACGGCAATAGGCTTTATTTGCTTACGCTCGAGCATGGCTACATTTTAGTTGATTGTGACACAAAATCACTTATATCACATGTCAGACCCGATTCCTTTTCGGACCTAGGCCGCATTATCGATATTTTTCCTCATAAACCCAACGTTCTTTTTGTTCTTTCCCCAACAGGCATCTATAGTATTCAATGCACATACAGCGCAGGTGTCTTTCGGTTTAACAGCATGAACTCAAACATGCTAGGAACTAAACTGGTATCAAGTAATAAATTATTATGCGGGAATACTAATAAGCTCTTCATGGCCGATTACAGTTCCAATGAGTGGAGCCTTTTATCACTTGAAGAAATAGTGGGGGCGAATGGCCCTTTCACGAAAGTTTATAAATATGAAGATAAGTTATATGCAGCAGGATTGGATGGTATTTATAGGTTGGTAGACAACAGAGCATATCGTGTTCCATTGTATATTAACGCAAAGGATTTTGAGATTATTAATTTTACAAACTTTAATGATAATATATGGTTAGTTACCTCAACCGACAACGGCTTTGTTGTTAGTCCAGTTGATTCTAAAGAACTTAAAACACTCGATATCCCTTTACCATCCACCTTGTATTCAATTAAAAAGATAGAACCATCAAGAGAGTTTCTTTTCATCTTGCTTTCAAACGGTAGTTGGTATCAGTACAACATGATGGATAATGAAGGTTGGGTGCAGATTTTTGAAGTAAATCAGCAAAAAAAGAATCTTTCTTTTCTACAGAATAACAGGTTTTCTCCCTATGTTATCCATGGCAACGGAATTTATAGGTACGATTCAAATAGGCTCGACGTTGGGGAACTGGTTGCAATAGACTCAACAGGACACTTACTTCCTGTTTATGAGAATGACTCTATTCTAATCGTAAACAGAACATCCAATGCTTTTCCATACATTAATACACTTTGGGCATATAGCTGGTCTGAGACTAAAAACCAATATACACCACAAGAGCCCCTTGCAATAATACCTACAAAGGAAGAGATAAAGGAGGTTTCTTTTACACACGACTCAACCCTTTTTGTAACAACAAATTCAGCAATATTCTATTTTAGATCAATAAATAAGAAGAATGAGGCTCCTTCAGTATCAATAAGCAGCGCCTACCTTCGTTCTCAGGACAATACCGAAACCATTAAGAGTGGATACGTAAAAAGCTTGGGTGGCGACACATTGAAAAAGCATTATCGTGCTAGGGATTTATCGGTGGCTTTCGCCTCCAATGGTTCTGCTATGTGGAACCAGAATCCCAAAAGTGTTGTTTTTTCATCCAATATCGATGGGTATGATAAAGAATGGACCCCTTGGACAAACAACAACGTACGACTTGCACCCCACCTTAAACCAGGCAAATACACCTTACACGTAAAAGCTAAAAATGTATGGGGCATTGAATCTGATATCAGCAAGCTAACCTTTGTTGTTAAGCCCAGATTTTATGAAACCCCCTTCTTTTGGACTGCATTTGCTATACTTGGGCTGTTGGGATTATATATGGTGTATAAATGGCGACGGTACCTTCATGCCAAAGTACGATTTAAGCTGGAGAGCCTTATCAATAAGAGAACAGAGGAGCTGGTTAAAGAGAAGGAGAAAACAGAAAATCTTTTGGTAAGAGTTCTCCCCAAAGATACCGCATCGGAGCTTAAGGAGAAAGGTAGGGTTAACACGCAACGTTTTCAGGTGGTAACCGTATTGTTTTGTGATATTGAGGGGTTTACTCGTATTACGGATGAGACAAATCCAGAGGTGCTCATTGACCAGCTCGATAAATTCTTCCTTTATTTTGATTCAGTGGTGGAGAAATATAAAATCGAGAAGATTAAAACCATTGGAGATGCTTACATGTGTGCAGGGGGAATCCCCCAAAAAAACAGAACAAACCCCGTGGAAGTGGTGCTTGCTGCGTTAGAAATGATGCACTATATGAACCATATCACAAGAACTTCAGCTGTAACAAAAGGGAAAGTATGGGAACTTAGAATTGGAATTGATACGGGTCCAGTAATAGCGGGAGTGGTAGGCAGGAGTAAACTTTCGTACGATATTTGGGGGAGTACAGTTAATACAGCAAGCCGAATGGAATCGTCTGGAGAGGTTGGACAAATAAATATTTCAGGAAATACCTACATGCTGGTTAAAGACTACTTCGTTTGCACCTATCGGGGGAAAATGCCAGTAAAAAACAAGGGTGATATTCAGATGTACTTCATTAATGGGATTAAACCCAGTCTTTCGGAAAACATGGAAGGTATTATTCCCAATGATGATTTTAGAACGCTTTTACAACTAATTAGATTAGGAGACCTTGAAGATTTTATTCTGGATAAGCTCGAAAAAGGGTTGCCTAAAAACTTATATTACCATAACCTTAAGCATACAATTGATGTTTATACACAGGTAGAACTCATAGGAAGATCTGAGAATGTTTCAAAAGAACAGCTGCTACTGCTTAGATCGGCTGCGCTGTTTCATGATGCAGGCCATTTAATCGATTACGATACACACGAAGAGATGGGTGTAAAGCTGGCTCGTGAAATTTTACCCGAATTCCATTACACCGAGAAACAGATTGAGATGATTGGAGAACTTATTATGAGCACCCAGATGCCACCCTCTCCAAAGAATCTTTTAGAAGAGATCATGTGCGACGCTGATTTAGATTACCTTGGACGCCCCGATTTTATTCCTGTATCAAATATGCTTTACAGAGAGCTACACGAGCACGGTAAAGTTGGAACCTTAAGGGAATGGAACCAGCTGCAAATAAAATTTATTGATAAACATTCGTACTTCACAAATACTGCACGCCGGTTAAGAAACGTTAACAAGCAGAGCCAGCTAGAGAAGCTTAAAGTATGGATGGAAAAAAATTAGGCACATTTTTATACATATTTTATTGCCTTTAAAATATAATTATTACATTTAGCAGGGATTTTATTATTTTGTCATTAAATACTTTCCAAGTCATGGATAAAGCGAATAAAGTAGTATTGGTTCCCTGGGATTTTACCAGTGGTTCCGAAATCGCTCTTAAACACGCCCTTCAATTAGCAAAGGCAGCAGGTAATGAAATCTTGCTTTTGCACATTATTCCAAAATTTTGGTGGAATTTTTTAAGTAAAAAACCCAGATTCTCTCAGGAAGAGATAGATACTTTAAAGCGTAAAATTGAAACCTATGCTGAAGAGGTATCTCAAGCTAACAACATTCAAATTATCTCAATGGTGCTGGAGAATAATCCGGTTAAAATGTTTAAAGATCTTGTTGTTACCGCAAACATTAACCTAATTGTTGCCCACAAAACATACCATTACGAAAAAAAGAAATACGAGCTAAGCAACTTCTTAAGAAAGTTAACCCTAAAAAACTTATCAATACCTTTCATTATTGCCGATGCACCTCCAATCCATTCGCACTATATTGAGATTGTTGTGCCGCTGGATTATGATAAAAAGTATAAAGAGATTCTGCACTGGATTATTTATCTCTCAAAATACTATAAATGCAACATCAACCTTATAAAGCCATACATCTCTGACGAAGGGAAAAAGAAGAATATGGCAAATAACATCTACTTTACTAAGAAGATGCTTGATGGGAATAAAATTGTTTATGGTATTAAAACGGCCAAGAGAAAAAAGCCTTTCCGTGAGGAAGTGTTTAAGTTTGCAAATAATATTGAGGCGGATTTAATACTTATAATGGCAGATAAATATAATAACTACATAGAGGATAAAAAGGATAAAAACCCCTCTAAAATTCCAATTATGTGCATTACACCACGAACTCGAAAATACCAAAGCTTTTACTAGTATTACTTGTAGTTTACAATTGAAGATCATAATATAATTCGCATGCCTCAGTTTCCTGTGGCATGCTCTTTTTAATAAAAATAAATGCAATGAAGCTTAGGTTCAACCTTCAGCAGAAAATACTATTCATCGTAATAGGTTTTACCGCCATTATTTATTCAATATCCATTGGTTATATTAGCGTTAATGCCAGAAAATCGGCAATGAATGACGCTATCGCTGTAACTTCAGCAACAGCCCAGAAGTACGCTTCCGATATTAGAGCCCTCCTGGAGGAGGATCTGGTTGCAATGCAGGTGCTCTCCCAATCCGTCCTATCATACAAGCTAATGCCCGAGGAGCAGTGGAAAAAGGTATTTGCAAAGATGTACGAGGAGGTGATTAAAAACAACCCTCAGTTTTTAGCAGTTTGGGACAGTTGGGAGCTAAGTCATATTGACCCGAACTACGATAAGGATTACGGCAGATATGTTGCAGAGTTTTGGCGAGAGGGACAGCAAATTAAGAGTAACTTCTCATTCAAAAGCATGACAGGCGATAATGAGGATTATGCCAGGATTAAAAGAGATGCCATCGATTGTATTGAAGTCCCCTATTTCTATAGCTATACAGGCAGCCAGCATGATGAGTTGCTTATGACCAGCCTAATATCCCCAATAATTGATGAGGGAAAATACATTGGTGTTGTTGGTGTTGATATTACGCTTGATAGATATCATCCAATTATCACACAAATTAGACCGTTCAAGGGTAGCTATTCATTTCTCGTGGCCAACGATTTTCAGTATGCAGCCCATCCAAATATGGAGAAGCATGGAGACAACCTGCTAAACGACTACGAGGCTACTCTGAGCCAGCATGATGCAATCGAGAAAATTGTAAATGGAGAGGAAATATCGTTCATTGCTAACGATACTGATGGAACAAAATCATTCTTTATTTATACACCTATAATTGTTGGTGAAACAGGTACACCCTGGTCCTTAGCAATTGTTGTTCCACATTCTACTATTCTTGCGCAGGCAAATAGAAACTTTACCGTTTCGCTTGTTGTTGGTTTATTGGGCCTGCTATTACTTAGCGCGATAATTGCTTATGCCTCCAAAAAAATAATCGACCCAATTCTTTTTATAACAGGAATCCTTAAACGGATGGCCAAAGGGAATATTGCCGACGATATGAAGCTTTCCATCAAATCGAAAGATGAGATTGGACAGATGGCTGATGCCTTAAATACCACTATCGATGGGTTGAGCCACAAGGTTTCTTTTGCAACAAATATTGGAAAGGGCAACCTAAACTCAGAGTACGATACTTTAAGCAACGAGGATGTTCTGGGCAACGCATTAATTGATATGCGCCTTAGCCTTAAGCAGGCGGCCCAAGAGGATGAGAAGAGGAAGAAGGAGGACGAGCAGCGTAGGTGGGCAAACGAAGGGTTAGCCAAGTTTGGAGAGTTGCTCAGGCAGAATAACGACAGCATGGAGATGCTTTCAAAATCCATTATTAAGGAGCTGGTTCAAACGCTTGATGTGAATCAGGGAGGTCTCTTCCTGCTTAATGACGATGATAAGGATAATCCATACTTTGAACTTGAAGCAGCATACGCATACAATCGCTACAAGTATAAGCAGAAAAAGGTTTTACTTGGCGAGGGGCTTATTGGAGCATGCGCCATTGAGAGGAAAACGATATACCTAACTGAAATACCTGAGGGCTATATAGAAATTACATCGGGATTGGGTAAAAGTAACCCTAACTCAATTCTAATTGTTCCCTTAGTAATTGAAGAGAAGGTACTTGGAGTTGTTGAGCTGGCATCGTTCAATGGGCTGGAAGACTATCAGATTGAGTTTACCGAGAAGGTTGCACAAAGCATTGCCTCAACAATCACATCGGTTAAGGTAAACATTACAACATCTCAGCTTTTAACAAAAACTCAGCAGCAAGCCGAGGAGATGGCTGCTCAAGAGGAGGAGATGAGGCAGAACATGGAGGAATTGCAGGCTACCCAGGAGGAGTCAACACGGAAAACCGCCGAAATGCAGAGTTTTATCGATGCGCTAAATAACTCAAGCTTTGTAATAGAATACGATACCCTTGGCTATATCACAGAAATTAACGATGCTTATCTAGAGCTCCTTGGCTTATCGCGCGATGAGGTTGTTGGAACCCACCACTCAGGCAAACTTGACATGGATAAAGCCAAGAAGAAAGAGTACGATAAGTTTTGGAACAACCTTAGGAATGGCATACCTCAGAAACAAACAAATCGGTTTATTGTAAACGATAAAACCTTTGTTTTTCAAGAAACTTACACCCCCGTTAAGAACGAGAAAGGCGAGGTTTATAAAATCCTGAAAATATCTAACAACGTTACCAATCTGGTTGAAGATAAATAGCAGGTCCTTATGATTTTGCTTTAAAATGATGACCAATGGAGTGCACTAATAACATGAATTGGGGTAGTTTGCTATGCCCAAAACGTTTTGATTGGCAGGAGGGAAGTACGCAGCAGCAGGATACCCGCTCACATTTTCAGAAAGATTACGATAGGATTATTTTTAGTTCACCATTCCGTAGGTTACAAAATAAAACGCAGGTATTCCCTTTGCCTGGCAGCGTGTTTGTCCATAACCGTTTAACACATAGCCTTGAAGTTGCCAGCGTTGGTCGTAGCTTGGGGAATAATCTTGTTGGCTTTATTAAAAGCCAATCGCCAAAAGAGCATGCAGAGCTTATAGAGCAAATTCCAACAATAATTTCAACCGCCTGCCTTGCCCACGATATGGGAAATCCACCCTTCGGGCATAGTGGTGAGGATGCCATAAGGGGCTACTTTAAAAGCAACGAGGCAAAGTACAGGAGTCACCTTTCCGAAGAGCAATGGAACGATCTGGCAATGTTTGAGGGCAACGCCAATGCTCTCAGGATGCTTACGCAGAAGCTTCAAGGTAAGCGCGAGGGAGGCTTTAGGCTCAGCTACCCAACGCTTAGTTCCATTGTTAAGTACCCGTGGGAATCAAAACTTCAGGGGAGAAATAAGTTTGGCTTCTTTCAATCCGAAAAGGATTGGTACGCCCAAATAGCGGGCGATATGGGAATTCCAAGGATAGGGGGAAATCCACTGGTGTTTGCTCGTCATCCTCTTGTTTACCTTGTTGAGGCAGCCGATGATATATGCTATCAGGTTATGGATGTTGAGGATGCCCATAGGCTTGGGATTTTATCTACATCGGAGGTAAAGGAGCTGTTTCTGGCATTTTTTAATCCTGATAGTGACGATAAATGGCTCAGGATAATTGCTAGCACACTTAACGATGTTACTGATGACAACGAGCGTGTAGCTTATTTAAGAGCAATGACTATTGGTAAGCTTGTGAACGAATGCTCCAATGTTTTTAAGGTGAGCTACGATGATATCATGCGGGGAAACCAAGTTAATTCGCTAATAAAACAGTTGGATAGCTATGCTGATAATGCTTTAGGTGATGTGAAAAAGATATCTGTAAGTAAAATCTATAATCATCGTACGGTAGTTGAAATTGAGCTGGCAGGTTTTAACATCCTTAGCAAGCTCCTAGATAGAATTTGCCCCGCACTTCTATCTCCTGACGATAAGTATGCATCGAAGATTCAACGTCTAATACCCGGCCAGTATATTCCTCAAGATGCCTCCTATTACGATAACCTTATGGCTGCTGTGGATTTTGTATCGGGAATGACCGACGTATATGCTCTGGAGATTTACCAATCGGTTGAGGGAATTTCAATTCCTGGTATCAATAGATAGGCTACTCTACTCATTATCGCTGGCGTACCATTCAGCGTAACTTGTTGCTGTTTCGTGAAGCTTTAAGCTGTGTAGCTTAACCTTCTCCGGCAGATACTTTGAAACAAGCTGGGCAATATGTGGCAGTAGGTTCTCGCATGTTGGTTGGTAGTCAACCTCAACAATTTTCTGGATTGGTAATTCATTCTTGGCTTTTGCCAGTTTACTTTTTCTGTTAACAAGCAGAACATGGTCAAAGCGGGAAACAATTTGCTCTGAAACAATTTTCTTAAGCTGACCAAAGTCCATAACCATTCCATATTTAGGGTTTTTCTCGTCGGTATTAGGCTGACCAATAACAGTTACCTCCAATTTATAGGAATGGCCATGAATATTACTACACGGGCCATCGTACCCCTCAAGTAAATGAGCCATTTCAAAAGTGAATTCTTTTGTTAATCTTATTACTGCCATTTAAAGGTTTTGTTATTTTGCTTGAATACGAAATTGAATAACATGCAAATCAGCATTTAGCCATTAATTATAATGTCTAAACAAATACTAAAGGGCAATGTTGTTGGCTAAAAAAATAAAAAACAAAAGCCTATGTATTGCACTGGTTAATGCAGTCCATAATCTTTGATAAGCTCTCGCTCTTCAGAAAATAGAACGTGTTTTTTCCAACTCGTTTTGAAGAGAGAACACCTTTATCCTTAAGAATTCCCAGATGATGGGAGGTTGTGGATTGCTCAATCTGTAGCTTTTCGTGGATTTCAGTTACGGTTAAACGCTTGCCATCCTCTAAAAAGTTTAGTATTGCAATTCTCATAGGATGCGCCATGGCTTTTAACATGCTGGCTGCTTGTTCTAGCTGCTCAATTTTTAGGTCCTTTACTTTTGTCATAATCTAAACATATTTATATGATACAAATATATAAATACTTTGCGGTAAAAAAAGTTTTGAACTCTATATTATTATATTAAACTTTCACGTTCCCAAGTCCGCAAAAATACGAGCGGACGATGGAATGTTAAGGGTGGGAAAGACTTTCCAACGTCCGCCTTCCCTTTGGCGGTCTTGGAAACGTCTTAAAATAAAATTAGGTTTAACAAAAAACGAATATTAGGGTTTATAAATTAAATCAAAAGGCATTATCCACGTAAAAAATTCTTAATTTGCCGAATCTAAAAAAATATTTTTTTAAAAATCAAGTGTCAGACTTATCAAAAATAAAAGAACCAGTTAAAGAGGAACTTAGCAAGTTTGAGCCATACTTTAAAAACGCAATGAAGAGTAAGGTTCCGTTGCTGGGAATTATTACAAACTATATTTATAGGCGCAAAGGAAAGCAGTTGCGCTCATTGCTGGTGTTTCTTTCTGCAGGTTTAAAAGGTAATATTAATAAGTCAACCTATGTTGCTGCTGCTATGATTGAACTCTTACACACAGCAACCTTAATTCACGACGATGTAGTTGATGAGGCGTATGAGCGAAGAGGTTCCTTCTCAATAAACGCCTTGTGGCGTTCTAAGGTGGCCGTTCTAGTTGGCGATTTTTTATTATCTAAGGGCCTACTGCTCGCCATTGAAACCGAAGAATTTGAGTTGCTTAAAAATATGAGCTCTGCCGTTAAGGAGATGAGTGAGGGCGAGTTGATTCAAATTGAGCGCTCCCGGAAGATGAATATTGACGAGGCTACCTATTTTGAGATTATCCAAAAGAAAACGGCAGCACTAATGGCTGCATGTGTTGTAAATGGTGTAAACTCTGCTGATGCTAACCAGCAGGAGGTTGAATTGGCATATGAGTATGGAATAAATTTGGGACTGGCTTTCCAAATAAAGGACGATATATTCGATTACCAGTCTAAAGGGGTTTTGGGCAAACCCATAGGAAACGATATTAAGGAGAACAAGCTTACCCTGCCGCTTATTTACTCTTTAAGTAAGGTTGACGGTAAAACTCAAAAGCGGATGCTTAAGAAGCTTAAGCAATGTAAGCGGAATTCAGATGCAGTGGCGGAGATAATTCGTTTTGCCAATGATAATGGCGGAATTGAATATTCAATTAGCATTATGAATAGTTTTAAGGATAAAGCCCTACAGGCTATATCATCTTTCCCCGATTCGCCATATAAGGAATCATTGGAGCAGTTAACAGACTTTATTGTGATTAGAAAATCCTAAGTATTACTTAAATACATCCAACTATGAGTATTCTTGATATTATTCTTCTGGTACTTTTTATTTATGCTGGTTTTAATGGCTATAACAAGGGGCTAATCAGACAGGCGGCAGGTCTTGTGGGCTTGCTCATTGGTATTTGGGGAGCAATACATTTCTCCGATTTTACGGCCTCATTATTAATTGAACATTTTTCACTTACATCTGAGTATCTACCCTTAATTGCTTTTGCAATTACTTTTGTTGGGATTATTGTTGCAGTACATTTTATTGGCGTACTGGCTGAGGGTATAGTTAATCTTGCCTTTCTAGGGTTAGCCAATAGTATTTTGGGTGTAGTATTTGCCGTGCTTAAAACAGCATTAATACTAAGTGTCATTCTTTTACTATTGGGAAAGGTTAGCGATAAGGTGAAAATTATACCTGATAATTTTGGAGAGAAATCCACATTTTACGAGCCAATAGAACGTTTGGCCCCCAGCATCTTTCCGTACCTCAACTTTGAGCAGATTAAAAGTACCTTTGATGAGATTTCAACCGTTAAGTCGGAAGAATAGATTTGTTTAATGATGGTATGTGTTGTTTTTGGCAATTGCCTCATTAAGAGGTTAAATGTTTTTAAGAATTCCCCTCTAAAGACCTAATAAATATAATGCTATACAGGAGTTAGGGCACATAATCCGACAGAAAATCGAAATCTCAACGATATTTGGAGAATTGTAACTTTAAAGTTACATTTGCGTTTAGAAAATTAGTTGGAATATGGAAAAAATTCGAGAAATAGTCGCATACAAACAATACTTTGAAGAATTCTTACTAGAGCAACCAAAGAAAGTTCAGGATAAGATTTACAAGGTTTTAGAAGCGATTGAAACTCTTGAAAGGATTCCAACCAATTATTTGAAACTAATTGTAGGAACAGAAGGATTGTATGAAGCAAGAATTCAACTAGGAAGCAATATTTGGAGAGTCTTTTGCTTCTTTGATAAAGGAAGATTGGTGATTCTTCTGAATGGATTTCAAAAGAAAATACAGAAAACACCAAAAAATGAGATTGAAAAAGCGTTGAACTTAATGAACGAATACTATGAAAATAAAAAATAATAATCAGGAAATAAACTCTTGGTCAGAAATTAAAGACAGAGTTTATGGGGAAAAAGGAACGGAAAGGCGTGACTCCCTTGAAAGAGAAACTGAAGCCTTTAGAATTGGGTTGCTCTTAAAAAAAGCCAGAGAATCTAAAAAATTAACCCAAGAAGATTTGGGAAAAATCATTGATAAGAAAAGGACATACATTTCTCGTGTAGAGAATAATGGAAGTAATATAACTTTGAGTACATTATTTGAAATTGTAGAAAAAGGTTTGGGAGGAAAAGTAAACATATCGATTGAAATTTAATCCAAAGAAAAATAATTACGTACCCTAACAAAGCGTATAACCAATTGTACCACAGGGCTAAATCAAGGTTTTCGCTGATAGGGTATTTTCTTACCTTTACCAGTAGAGCTGGCGTAAACCCGCAACTGGTAATACGGTAGCCGTTATTGTCATTAG
>JBKHAH010000130.1:0-6289 GCA_046542995.1 Bacteroidales bacterium | reverse complement strand
GTCTAAAGAAACTATTTTCTCAACAATTTCGTTTGTAACTTTAGCAAGTTAGCTATCTTTACTTGCTTAATATTGCACCGGTTCAATTTATTAGATATCATTACATACGATGTTTTTACGTACAAAACTTATATTCCTGCTCTGCATTTTTGCTTTTCTACATAATAGTGGCTTAAGGGCACAAGAACCAAAGCCATTGCCCCCTAGTTTTGATGTTCTAACAATTAACCCGGAGGATGGTCATCCTACCCTAAGCTGGACACCACCAAGTTATAATCCGCTGCACCCCGAGCCAACAGGTTATATTATTTACATCCCTACTGATATTGGAAACCTTGCGATAGACACGGTTGACGCTGAAACCTTAACATATACCGATTTAGAAAGAACGGGTAACGAGTCGAGTTTACAGTACACAATAGCTTCTGATGGACCTACAGAACCCAGCCAGCTAACCACACCACATGGCTCAATACACTTAACGGCTAAGTACGACTCATGCGGGAACAAGCTAGATATTCGTTGGAATCATTATGTTGGATGGGGAAACCGTATAGACGAATACTATGTGTATATTAGTCAGTCTCCAAATCTAAACTCCTTCACACTTGTGGATACGGTTCCTGGAAATCAAAACCTATTCTACTATACTATACCACCAAACCAAGAGTACTATCTTTACGTTGAAGCCAAAAAACGAGATGCCGATACTTACTCAAAATCCAATATGGCATTTGTTAATACTCAAATATCAAAACCACCCGATTTTGTGAGTATAGATTCAATTATTGCTAAGGACAGACTAACGGAGCTCCATTTTAAAATTGATAATAGTACAGAATACAGAAATTTTACAATTACACGTTGGGAATACTCCGACTCAATTTCATCAATATTTACAGCAAAAAAACTATTTAGCTTCACTGATCCTACTACAGTTTTCTTTTCAGATACAACGGACTCCTGGACTGCCCGCTCTCGTCCGTTCTACTTTAAAATAAATGCTTACGATGGTTGCAACAGGTTGAAGAGGGTATCAAACCTATCTAATTCATTAATTGTAAGAGCATTAAGCAGAGGGCAAACAACAACAATTTCTTGGGACCCATTCTACTCTGCTGAAGCGAATCCAATAGTGTACAAACTTTACAGAGTAACATTTAACCCTAACCCAAACACTCCGGAACTCATCTTTGAGGAGGAAAACCCTTATGAGATGAGCTATGACGATAACCACAACCAGTTTGAGGGGCAAGGTTACCTTCCACAATTCTGCTACTATGTTGAAGCACACGAAATACTTGCAGGTAGTCAGAAAGTAAGGATTAGCCGTTCCCGTACAATTTGTACTGAAATTACTCCAACCATTAATATGCCCAATGCAATTGATCCCAAAAGCACAATCATTCGAGACAACATTCCAAGAAACATTTTTGCTCCCACCCTATCGTTTGTCGCTACATACAAGCTCATTATTTACAACAGGTGGGGAGGTGTTGTTTTTCAAGGCAATAACAAAGGATGGGACGGCAGACTTAATAATGGAGACTACGCAAGCGAAGGAGCCTACATATACCGACTCGAGGTTTATACAGAGTCAAAAAGAATGACAACAAAAACAGGAACCGTGAATGTTGTGTATGGGCCAAACTAATGGGTTTAAATTACACTTTTACCCAAACCTGATTATTGCAACACCATTAATAAAAAACGTAAAAGGAACTCACCACTTTATTGATTTTTTTTTTACACAACATTAATATATATTAGTGTTTGTTAGTATTTTTATGCAAATTTAAGGGTCGGGCTTTTTTCAATTATAATGTAAGGTTTTTATGGAATTAGAAACAAAAAATGAAAACGAACTGATTTTTCATCATTTTGAAGACATGCTTGAAAATTGCCCCCGCTGCCAGGAGGGTGAAGATCTGAAGCTTGTTCAGAAAGCTTTCAACCTTGCAAACGAAGCTCATAAGGGCGTTAAAAGAAAGTCTGGCGAACCCTATATACTACACCCAATTGCAGTTGCAAAAATTGTAGGTACAGAAATAGGCTTAGGCTCAAAGGCAATTGCATGCGCCCTAATGCACGATGTTGTTGAAGATACGGATTACACAATTGACGATATTGAGCGACTATTTAACAGTAAGGTAGCCTCAATAATTGATGGGCTAACCAAAATTTCTGAAGTTTTCGATGCAAACTCATCCCTACAAGCCGAGAACTTTAGGAAAATGCTACTCACCCTAACGGATGATATTAGAGTAATCCTTATTAAGCTGGCCGATAGGCTACATAACATGCGTACGCTGGATTCCCTGCCCCCTCATAAGCAGATGAAAATTGCAGGTGAAACCATCTACCTTTATGCACCCTTAGCTCATCGGCTGGGGCTATACACCATTAAAACCGAGTTAGAGGATTTAAGCCTAAAATACAGATATCCTAAAATTTATGAGGATATACGTAAGAAGATTGAGGGGTCAGAAAAAAAGAGGATGCAATTAATTAACTCATTCTCACTCCCAATTATCCACAAGCTTGAAGAGAACAACATAGATTTTGATATAAGCGGAAGGTCTAAGTCCATTTACTCCATCTGGAAAAAAATACAATCCAAAAACGTAGCCTTCGAAGATATTTATGACCTACTGGCCATAAGAATAATTTTTAACCCCTACCCACATATACCTGAAAAAACACAGTGCTGGCACATCTACTCTTTAATTACTGACATTTACAAACCCAAGCCCGATAGAATTAGAGATTGGGTTAGCACACCAAAAGCCAATGGTTACGAGGCATTGCATTGTACAGTAATGGGTCCTCATGGGCAATGGATTGAAGTTCAAATTCGCTCGCAACGCATGAATGAAATTGCTGAGCGTGGATTCGCCTCACACTGGAAGTATAAGGATCCTGATACCGATACGGAGGAGTCGGAGTTTGAAAAATGGATAAAGCAGGTTCGTGAAATGCTAGAGAATCCACAAACCGATGCGTTAGATTTTCTTGATGAATTCAAGCTCAACCTTTTCTCTTCCGAAATAATTGTATTTACTCCCAAAGGCGATACCAAAACGCTTCCTAAAGGAGCAACAGCACTTGATCTTGCCTACGAAATACACACAGAAATTGGCAATAAAGCCATTGGTGCAAAAGTAAATCATAAGCTGGTTCCGCTAAGTTACAAGCTAAATAGCGGCGATCAGGTAGAGGTTATTACCGCAAGCAATCAAAAACCTTCGTGGAACTCATTAAAGTTTGTGATAACAGCCAAAGCCCAATCGGCAATAAAATCGGCATTTAAGGCCGAAACAAAGAATAGAATTGAAAAGGGCAAGAAGATAATTGAAGATAAGCTGGCAGAGATTGGAATACAACCCTCATCCAGAGTCTTTAAGAAAATACTCCCAGCATACGAAGTAATTTCCAAGGACGAACTATACAGTAAGGTTGGGTCTGGTTTAATATCTCTCGATGGCCTTAAGCGTATCCTCAAGAAAAACACCAAAAGTAAATGGATTCGCTATTGGGAGCTACAGTTCTCAAAATCGGTACAACGTAAACGCAGACAGAAGCAGGAAACAAAAAGCACGGTTAAACCTAAAAAGCTTGACACCAAAAAAACCTACCTTCTTCGTGAGCTTGCCGACGACGAAACCACCTCTTACATAGTTGCACCCTGCTGCAATCCAATTCCTGGCGATGATGTAATTGGATATGTTAACCTGAGCAACCAGGTGGTGGTTCATAAAGTTACCTGTGCGGAAGCCATTAGGCTAATGTCCAGGCAGGGCGATAGGATTGTATCGGCTAAATGGACCACCCATAAAGTGCTTTCATTCCTTGCAAGAATTGAGGTTAAGGGCATGGACAGGGTTGGTATTCTGAGTGAGCTGGTTAAAGTAATTTCCGATGAGCTAAGGGTCAACATCAGGAGACTTAATATTGAGAGTCACGATGGCATTTTTGAGAGCTCAATAGACCTTTACGTTCACAGCGCGAGCAACCTAAACAATCTTATAGGAAACGTAATAAAAATTAAGGGCGTTGACTCTGTTAAGCGTATAGAAAGATTCGATAATTAAACTTTCCTCTTTGTAATTTGTTCCTTGAATTGTAATAGGTGCATCTTTTTAAAAAAAAGCACAAAAGGTTGCTAATAATTCCAATTATTATTATTTTTAACTGTTCTAAATTTAAACAACAGTTCCCATGGGATGCGACAATACCATTGATACAGTAAAAAAAATTTTTATAGAGTATTTAGAGAAAAAAGGGCACAGAAAAACCCCCGAACGCTTTGCTATCATTGAAGAGATATATTCTCGTGAAGGGCATTTTGATATAGAGACCCTTTACATCTACATGAAGAACAAAAATTACAGGGTAAGCCGTGCAACCCTATATAACACTATTGAGCTACTACTCGAATGCAACCTGGTTGTAAAGCATCAATTTGGTAAGAACATCGCTGTTTTTGAGAAAGCATACGAATGTAAGCAGCACGACCATTTAATTTGCACCACTTGCGGTACCGTAATTGAGTTCTGCGACCCTCGCATTCAGGAGATTAAAAATACAGCAGCTAAATCAATGAATTTTAAAATATCCTATCATTCCCTATACCTCTACGGCACCTGCCAGAAATGTCTCGAAGCCAAAAAATCGAACTAACATCATTCTCTAATTTTGTTAATAACTTATCTGCCAATTAGCCCACATATTTGAGGAATTATTTAAAAATACCATCAAAAAAGGCTAATTTTATCACATCAAATAAAAGTTCAGAATATTTTAATGCGGCAACAGTAACTTGCTGGCATTTTTCATGTAAACATTTTTTACAACCAACAATTTAGCAATGAAAGTTGATGTTCTTTTAGGCCTGCAATGGGGCGATGAAGGTAAAGGGAAAGTAGTGGACGTACTAACCCCAAACTATAATGTTATAGCTCGTTTTCAGGGTGGACCAAATGCGGGCCACTCCCTAGAGTTTAATAATGTTAAGCATGTACTGCATACCATACCATCTGGCATATTTCATAAAGATTCTCTAAATATTATTGGGAATGGCGTAGTGCTCGATCCAGTTATTTTTGCTCAGGAGATTGAAGCTCTCAGGACACTTGGCGTTGAACCAACCAGAAACCTTATACTCTCAAAAAAAGCGCATCTTATAATCCCCTCGCACCGTGAGCTCGACGCAGCGTCTGAGTCGGCAAAAGGGAAAAGTAAAATTGGGTCAACGCTAAAAGGCATTGGTCCTACCTACATGGACAAGACAGGACGAAACGGCCTTAGATTGGGCGATATTATACGTCCCGATTTTATGAAGCGTTACAACCAGCTGAAATCTAAGCATAAGGATATTCTAAATCAGCACGACTACAACTACAATATTGAACAGCACGAAGAAGACTGGTTTAAGGGGCTGGAGATACTCAAGGAATTCTCCCTAATCGATTCGGAGTATGAAATAAATAGGTTTATTGGTGAGGGTAAAAAGATACTAGCCGAGGGTGCTCAGGGTTCATTGCTTGATATTGACTTTGGCTCATACCCCTTCGTTACTTCTTCCAGCACTGTATGTGCAGGAGCGTGTATTGGACTAGGAATATCTCCCCAGAAAATTGGTAAGGTTTTCGGTATTTTCAAAGCATACTGTACGCGCGTTGGCTCTGGCCCATTCCCCACCGAACTCCACAACGATATTGGTCAGAAACTCCGCGATGAAGGCAATGAGTACGGCTCAACCACTGGTAGGCCAAGGCGTTGCGGTTGGCTCGATTTGGTTGCCCTTAAGTACGCTGTTATGCTCAATGGTATCACCTCACTTATTATGACCAAAGCGGATGTGCTCGATTCGTTCGAAACCATTAAGGTGGCAACGGCATATCGAGTTGATGGCAAGGAAACAAAAGAAGTTCCATTCGACATTGATGTTGATATTGAGCCAGTATATAAGGAGTTTAATGGTTGGAACAGCCCTATAGTGAACGCAAAAACCAATGCCGACCTTCCTGAGAATCTTCTCAACTACATTCGTTTTATTGAAGAGGAAACGGGTGTTCCTATTTCTATTATTTCGGTTGGACCCGCTAGGGATGCAACCGTACTTAGGGGGTAAGGAGTGAATTATATAAATTCCAGCTTGCTTATAGAAACATAAAGGCAAGCTGGGATTAACGTATTATACTGCATCCTCAAAAAGGATGTAAGGCTTTCTAGAACATTAAGCAGTACGACGACATTCTAACCCATCATGGTTTTTTTCGCTGCCACC
>JBKHAH010000037.1:0-29575 GCA_046542995.1 Bacteroidales bacterium | reverse complement strand
AGGGTTCGCGTAAACCCGCAACTGGTCATACGCTAGCCGTTGTACGCAAGTTTGAACAATGACACATGAGGCTTACTACCAGTAGATTAACGATATTCAAAAATCAACCACAATGAAATTTAAAGTGAAAAATATAATGTTGTTTACAGTATTATCAATTGTTTGCAACACAGGTATAACGCAAGAAATAAATTTCACAAATGAAAGGTTAGTATATTTGAAATTAATTAATCAAGCAGAACTGTCTATCACAGACAATAACTTTGAAACTGCAATAAATTACTATGATTCAGCATTTAATTTAAGTGAAAAGGCAAGAATGAAAGACATATACAATAAGGCTGTTTGCTTAAGAAAAATTGGAAAAATTGGTGTTGCTGACTCTTTATTTAATTCTCTGATTTCAAAAGGATATGGTTCCTTAAATTGTATTGACACTGTTAATAATTCAATTCCAACTGTTCAACAAACAGTCATAAATGGTCATAATTTGAATGAAATTTTTGAGAGAATTTTTAACGATGACCAAAGAGTTAATTCATCCCGCTTTGCAGATATGGAGAAATATGCTCACAAAGTTATTGAACATATAAAATATATTAAGGAATTATCAGGAGAATGTGAAAACTTATTATACCATGATAAAGGGGGTAAACTATTTTTTCCAATTTTACATTTCTTTCAACTTAAGGGCATTGCTGAAAAAATTAAAAGTGATAGCACGTTTAGAAAACAATGGATTATATATCAATGCATAGAGAACATTGATTTTAATGAGATTCAATTTGAAGATTTTTTAATCAAGGAAGTAGCTAAAGGTAACTTTGATAATGAAAGTTTTGCTTCTATAATGTCAGTGAACGGCATTTGGTTAGGCAAACCAGTAAGCCAATACGATGATTATATTATAGTAAGATACCCAAATATTATTTGTAATGAAGAGTTACAGCACATAAACAAGAACAGAAAGATGTTTGGGTTAGAAAATTATGAAGACTTGTTTAAAAAAGTTTGGTATGCTGATTCATTATTAACAAAAGGAAATCCTTTTAAAGCGTTTAGTCAGGAGGAATATATGGAATTAATTATTGACTTTGAAAACCTATGTAATTTTCGCATTGCAAAAGATTATCGTATGATGATGGAGTTTACTAAGCCCGAAGATGCAAAAAAAATGTATGATAGAGGGTTAGAAAGATTGTGTCCTAAATAATTAGGATAAGAACTACTATTAATTCTTAAAAATAAAAAAACCTGCGTACAACACAGCGTATATCCAATTGCACCACAGCAGTATAGTAGGATTTTTCGCTGACAGGATATTTTTGTACCTTTACGGGTAGGGTATCGTAAACCCCAAACTGGTCACACCCTCAACCGTTGAATTCAGACTAAAACTCCAGCTTCTCTCTTAATGCTTTATACCCATTTTCACTCAGGTTTACCTTTGCTCCGCTCTTCAGTATAGCTATATAAGTATCTTTTCCATAAGGCTCAATACGGGCAATTTCAAGAACATTTAAAATAAAAGAACGATGCACCCTTACAAACAAATCTGGGTTTAAGCGCCGCATTACGCTCTTCATGGTTTGCTTTTTAAGATATCTGCCCTGTTTGGAGTGTATCATGATGTAATCATCCTGCGCCTCAATGTAGTGAACATCGTTAGTTGGGATAACGTTAATGCCCTTAGAATCCTTAACTACTATGCGGTCCAAAGGCATCTGCTGAGTTAAATCGCTGGCCAGCTCTCCTGCATTCTTTTCTGAGTTTTCGCCCTGACTCATTCTTTCCCTAGCTTTTGCAAGGGCGGCAAATAATCGCTCCTTTGAGTAAGGCTTTAAAAGATAGTCTGTAGCGTTCTGCTCAAAAGCGGATATAGCATAATCGTCGTAGGCCGTTGAAAAAATAATTTGCGGTGTATAATCAAGAACCTCAAGCATTTCAAAACCATTAAGCCTGGGCAACTGAATATCAAGAAAAATCACATCGGGCTTATGCTTATTAATACCTACAGCAGCAGAAAACCCATCACCATACTCGCCTAACACCTCAACATCCTGCTCCTTGGCCAAATAATCTTTAAGTAAATCTCTGGCAAGCTCCTCGTCTTCAACAATAATAACCTTCATATATAGCAATACTTAGTTAAGCAAATAAATAGCCATAACAAATTAATGTAATCGAGGGAATGTAATCACTACAACATAGCGTCCCTCCTTTTTATCGTTTGTTAGCAAATTTTTGTCACCATAAATTAGGGTCAACCTTCGGTTTATGTTCTCAAGACCAACACCCATTCCTGAGTTTGACGTAGGGTGAACAGGTAATGAGTTCTCCACAATGATGCTCGTACTTCCATTATTTTTTAAAACTTTTAATGAGATGTCAGACTGATCCGATGTTTGAGCAACGCTGTGCTTTATGGCATTCTCAAACAAAGGTTGCAGTATCATTGCTGGAATCTTCTCTTTCTGTGTACTTTCGGGAATATTTAGCGAGTAGTTTAACCTGCTGCCAAAGCGCACTTTTTCTATCTCAAGATACATTCTGCAATTCTCCACCTCATCTTTTAACGATACCATGCTATTGGGCGATTGCTTTAAGGAGTAGCGAAGCAATACCGAGAGCCTGTTTACCATTTCCTGCGCCTTTGAGGGTGATGATACCGTAAGTGAACTTATTGAGTTAAGGCTATTAAATAGGAAATGCGGATTTAGCTGTAGTTTTAGCCAATTTAGCTCCGCCTCTTTTACCAAAGTTTTAAGTTCCGATTCTCGTGTTGCCTTCTCCCTGAAGTTACTAATGTAAATAATTAGGTAGAATACTGCTGCTACTAAAAAGTAGAGTAGTGTTCCTGTAATAACCCTGCCAGCAATGGACGAATCAAGGAAAAGGATATACTCATCGTTATATGAGTAGAAAGTTTTAAGCAAATATCTGTGCGATGAAACAAGCAGGATAATCATAACGGTTACTGCACCAATATGATTCAGGACAATGCTGAGCGGGTTCTGAGTTTCGATATCAGAAATTTTAACCCAGTACCATAAACCTAAAGATAGGAATGCAAACTGAGCGTTCCAGACAATGCTATCAACCAAAGCGATTTCAAAAGAAACTGTATATAATAAATTTAGAAAAACGCAGTGGGTAGCCATAACTACTCCCCACCACGCTAAAAAGATAACCCTACCCCACTTATTTGAAAATACCGGGTGCTGCATAATATGAAAATTAGTATCCTTTTATTTCACCACCTCCAAAAATCACAACGCCTTTAATCACCAGCTCTTTCTCGCTTGAATCTAGCTGCTTTGGTGCCATCCTTCGTTTATCGGAGTACCCGCCAAAAATAGCAGCCACCTCAATCTTCACTTTCCAATCGGAGGGAACAATTATTTTTGAACCACCAAATAAACAGAACATATCCAAAACGTTAGAGCCCGATGAAAGTTCTGCATCCATTAAATCGAAGGTGCTACCGCCAAAGATATTAGAAACTTTGCCTCCTTTAAAGTTCTTTGATGTGATTTTTTGTTCGCTTCCGCCAAAAATTGCTACATCGTCAATAAAATCCATGTCGGTTTCACCTTTGGAGTAGCCAAACTGAGGTCCACGCGATGATGTGCCCTTCTGTAAGATGAGAATTAACCCCAGCGCAACAAATACTATAGGCCAGAAAAAATGGCGGATAGGGTAATGGAATCCAAAGATTTTAGCAGACAGGAATAATCCTCCTATTCCTATAAGTACAATACCTGTAACTCTCGATTCGTTTTTAGCTAAGCTGATTAACCCAACAAAAATCAATAGGCTTTGCCATGTAAAAATGTACTGATTCCAGTTATAAGGGATAAAATCGAACCTATCGGCAAACAGGAATGCTCCAAGAGTTAAAAAAACCAACCCAATAACAATTCGAACATTATTGGTGCGATGCTTTTTTTGTTCGTCAATTCTTTCCATGATTTTTTAATTTTAAAGTTTACACCAGCAAAAGTATGCGAAGATGCAAAACAAAAACAGGAAAAATCGGTAAAGCACCGTTATTTGTCGGTAAAAAAATATTTAACGCAGCTGAGCACCCAGTTTCTTTTGGAATGAGTCAATTAGCTTCTGCATCGTTTTATCGATATGCTTATCGGTAAGCGTTTTATTCTCATCCTGAAGCGTAAAGGATACCGCGTAGGATTTTTTACCCTTCTCAATATTCTTACCCTGATAAACATCAAATAGATTGATATGCTTGATTAGTTTCTTTTCCACGTTGAAAGCTATCTCCTTAATTTGAGCAAATGTTACATCGCTATCAAGGAGCAGGGCAAGGTCCCTTCGTACTTCCGGGAATTTAGGGATATCGGTAAAAAGCACCTTTTTATTACGGGCCAATTGAAAAGCTACATCCCAGTTAATCTCCATAAAGAAAACGGGCTGCTTAATATCAAAACTTTTACAAATTTTTTCCGATACTATGCCCATATACCCTAGTAACTTTTTGCCAATTGAAAAGCGCAAACCATAGTCAAATATATCGGAAGGCGCTTCATCATCGGAAGAAACATCTTGCGTAATGCCAAGTTTTTCAAACAGACTATTTGCTATTGCTTTGCAATGAAAAAAGGTAACAGGCTCCTGTTTTACTGCCCAACTTTCTTCCATATTGCTACCAGTAAGCCATATTCCTAATCTTAGCTCCTCACTATAAGGAGCAAGCACTTTACTAGGGTTGGCTTTTTCTGAAGAAAATTTATAGCAGTTTCCCCATTCAAACAGCTTAAGGTTGGGCTGCTTTCTGTTGATATTATAAATAATTGACTCAAGTCCACCAAAAAGAAGGGTTTGCCTTAATCCATTTAAATCGGTGCTTAACGGATTTACAATCTCAACGGAATTGCTTACAGGGTATGTTTTTAGGTTCTCGTAGTATGCCATTTTGGTAAGAGAGTTGCACATTATCTCATTCATACCATTGGCCGATAGCATATTTGATATATTATTGATTACCAAATGCCTATTTGGTCGCTCCGTGTAAGCAAGCGTACTATTTACCTTATCGTCAGTATCTACATTATTGTAACCATAAATTCTTAAAATCTCCTCAACAACATCTGCCTCTCTCTGAACATCAACCCTGTATGGGGGTATGCTCAAACTAAGTATCTCGCCATTATCCTGAGTTATCTCAATATCCAAACCTTTTAGAATAGCAATAACAGTAGGTTTTGGTATGGCCTTCCCAATTAATCTATCAACATAGGAAAGATTAAGGTCTATGCTAAAATTATCAATTGGGTTGGGGTAAACATCAACAATTTCCGAAGAAATTTCGCCACCAGCAATCTCCTTAATCAGCATTGCTGCGCGCTTTAGCGCCCATACAGTAATATTTGGGTCGGCACCACGCTCGTACCTAAACGATGCATCGGTGCTTAACCCATGCCTTTTGGCTGTTTTGCGCACCCAAACCGGATTAAAGTAGGCGCTTTCCAGAAATACACTTTTCGTTTCAAAGGTAACTCCCGATTGGTTTCCACCAAATACACCGGCAATGCACATCCCGCCCTTCTGATTGCATATCATTAAATCGGAACCGCTTAACTTCCGTTCCACGTCATCTAAAGTAACAAATGTGGAATTCTCTGGAAGGTTTTTAACAATTACCTTGCCTCCCTCTATCCTATCGGCATTAAATGCATGAAGGGGCTGACCAATTTCGTGCAGCACAAAGTTTGTAACATCAACCACATTATTTATTGGGCTTAACCCAATGGCGCGTAATCTGTTCTGCAGCCACTCTGGCGAGGGAGCCACGGTAACGTTAGAAATTGTGATTCCGCTATACCGCGGGCAGGCTTCAGTGTTCTCAACCTCAACAGGTATTGTTAGCGAATTATTATCTATCTTAAACCCATCAACCGAAGGTTTTTTGGCTTTTACTGATGATTTAAGGTTAAGGTAAGCTGCCAAATCGCGCGCAACGCCAAAATGGGATGCTGCATCTATTCGGTTTGGCGTTAATCCTATCTCAAACAGATAATCATCCTTGATCTGGAAAAACTCTGATGCCGATTTACCTATTGGAACTTCAGGAGGAAGAACCATTATCCCATCATGTGAAGTACCCAGACCTAGCTCATCCTCGGCGCAAATCATACCCTCAGATACCTGTCCTCTAATTTTGGTTTTCTTTATTGCGAATTCATTCTCGTTAAAATAGAGCTTTGAGCCAACGGTGGCAACAAGCACTTTCTGACCAGCATCAACATTAGGCGCACCACAAACAATGCTTAGGGGTTCCGCTTTTCCAACATTTACGGTGGTTAAACTTAACTTGTCGGCATTTGGGTGCTTTTCACAAGTTAACACCTCTCCTATAACAACACCTTTTAAGCCACCTTTCACTGCCTCAATTTTCTCGAGCCCTTCTACCTCAAGACCGATATCTGTAAGTATTTCTGACATCTCCTCAGGAGATAGATTTGTATCTATGTAATCTTTTAACCAGGTGTATGAAATTTTCATTAGAGCAATAATTATTATTATGTACAACTTTCCTTTTGCAGCTCACAAATGTAGCGAAAAAATGTTTTTTACACAGATGTTTTTTCGCTTTATTAACCAACTGAAACAGACAGAGTATTTGCAAAAATTCAAGCTGATAATTCAATATGAAAGTTTAATTTAATCTTGCTAACTATTGCTAAGCTGCATATGAGTGCAAAATGAAATGCCAAATTGCATGAACTTAAAGAGCATGATAGCGTTAAAACAATACAATTATTGGAATTGTTTTTGCATTTACTATATGGATAATCGCAGTGCGCTGCTATGTAATTACAATGAATTAAGTACCTTTGCAACTTAACAATAAACTAACATGTTAGATAAGAATAAAGAGCGTAAACCATTAATACTTGTTACAAATGATGATGGTGTTCAGGCCAAAGGTTTAAAGGCTTTAATTCAGGTTGCCAAAACGTTTGGGCGAGTAGTTGTGGTAGCTCCAGACGAAGGTCAATCAGGCATGTCGCATGCAATAACCATTAAAACACCTCTCAGATTACGCCAACACAAAAGCACCGACGAAGATGTTTTAATATACTCCGTTAACGGAACCCCCGTTGATTGTGTTAAGTTGGCAATGAGTCAGGTTCTTAAAACCCCACCCGACATCCTGCTGTCGGGGATTAATCATGGCTCCAACTCATCTGTTAGCGTATTTTACTCAGGCACCATGGCAGCTGCCATTGAAGGGTGTCTATATGGGGTTCCTTCCATAGGATTCTCTTTGCTTGATTTTATGCCAGATGCCGATTTTTCAGGAAGCATCACCTTTGCAAAACCCATTGTTAAATTGGTTCTTGAAAACGGCATTAAGGAAGGAACCTGCCTTAACGTCAACTTCCCTCCTATTGCAGAGAGTGAAATTAATGGCATAAAGGTTTGCCGGCAAAACAAGGGCACTTGGCGCGAAGAGTTTGACAAACGAACAGACCCCAGAGGGGTTGACTACTTCTGGCTTACCGGTTTTTATCATAATGAAGAACCAAACGCTGTTGATACAGACGAGCAGGCTTTAGCACAGGGCTATGTCTCTATTGTTCCTATAAGGACCAACCTAACCGACACAAAGGAAGTTGAAAAATTAAAAGGATTGATTTTTAACATTAAAACAATACCCAATGAGAAGGAAACTTGACAACACTTTGCTAGGTGCCGCTATTGGCATAATTGCACCAAGTATTACCTTTTTAATTATCCTAACATCAATATACCCTCATGAATTTGCCGATGAATCGCTTAGAAACATGTGGCTATACATGGCAGCCCCAAGCGTTTTAAGTATCGCTGCAATACCTAACCTTGCATTTTTCTTCCTGTTTATTTATACAAACAGGCTTAAATCTGCCAGGGGTGTGCTTGGCGCTACTATTCTTTTTGCTATTACTGTTTTTATTATAAAACTCTCAAACTAAATAGCATAGGCATAATTGCTAAAATATTATGGTTAGAACTTTACCAGATAATAATAATACCTTCCACGTGAACGCTCCATCTGTAGAATTAAAAATGAAACTATTAATCAGATGAAATACTACCTAATTGCAGGCGAAGCTTCGGGCGATTTACATGCATCAAACCTCATGAAAGGAATTAGGCAGTACGATAGCGATGCCGAGTTTCGCTTTTTTGGAGGTGACCTAATGGCAATGATTGGAGGGGAGCCAGTAAAACATTATAAAAAGATGGCTTTCATGGGTTTTTGGGAGGTTGTGAAAAACCTAAAACAGATATCAAAAAATCTTAAACATTGCAAAAATGATATAATAGAATACAACCCCGATGCCGTTATACTGGTTGACTACCCCGGATTTAACCTGCGCATTGCCAAGTTTGCTAAGCAAGCCGGTTTTAAAGTGTTTTATTATATAGCACCTAAGGTTTGGGCATGGAGAGAGTCGAGGGTAAAACTACTAAAGAAGTACGTTGATCACTTGATGGTAATATTCCCGTTTGAGGTAGAATTCTTTAAGAAACATGGCATTGATGTGATTTTTGAAGGGAATCCACTTATTGATGCGCTTAAACAAGAAGAAAAGGAGCAAAAAGATTTTAGAAAAGATAATCAGCTTAGCGAGAAACCTATAATTGCACTATTAGCAGGAAGCAGAAAGCAAGAAATTAGCTACAATCTACCTATAATGACAAGCCTTAGCAAGCACTTTGAAGACTATCAATATGTTATTGCTGGTGCTCCCTCTTTATCTGCTTCCATTTATGAGCCTTACATAGAAAATACAAACATTAAAATTGTTTATAACCAAACACATGATTTACTCCGAAACTCTACCTTGGCAACCGTTACATCAGGCACAGCAACCCTTGAGGCTGCTCTGCTTAACATTCCTGAGGTGGTTTGCTACAAAGGGAGCACTATATCTATGCTAATAGCATGGGCTGTTATTAAAATAAAGTTCATCTCGCTGGTTAACCTAATAATGAAAAGAGAGGTTGTTAAAGAGCTCATCCAATACAAACTCAATAGATCTTCACTACTTCAGGAGGTCCGTTCATTACTACCCGGAGAACCAAAAAGGGAGGTAATGCTTAATGATTTTAAGGAGCTAAAACGAGCACTAGGAACAGAAGGAGCATCCGTAAGATTTGCAGAAAGTGTAGTTAGTCTGACTAAAAGAAGTTGATATTATAACAATTATAATAATGTAAAATATTAAGAGTATGAAGTATTGCCTTTTAGTTTTATCAATAGCATTAAGCATTACTGGAGCCAATGCCCAAAAGATAAGCGTTAGCCTTTTCAATGATCTTAACCTACAAACCATACTTGTTACTCCAGTAAAAGGCAGCTACTCCATTATAACAGAAGAAGGTTCATTTAATATAAACCCAAATCAAATTATTTATATATCAAGGGCTGGCGATTCAGTTAAAGTTCGTGATATGGCATCGCATCTGGGTACTTGGGAGCGAGTTTCAATTGTTGGCAAAGGGGATGAGAATGTAATCAGGCTAAACCCAATTTCCCCATCAGTACCCGCAAGGATTTACGATGATAACCTAGGGTTTTACATTGACTTTGAGCGTATGATGGCCATTAATATCGTTGAGATTGACAACTATATTGCTGGCGTTATTGAGGCTGAATCTGGTCCATCGGCTCAGCTTGAATTTTACAAAGCACAGGCTTTACTTGCCAGAACTTTTGCCTATGGACACATGGAAAGGCACTCTGGCGAAGGGTTTAACCTTTGCGATGAGGTACATTGCCAGGTTTATAAAGGGAAATCAACAAAAAATCCAAAAATATATGAAGCAACAAATAGAACAAAAAATCAAGTAGTTGTTGATAATGAAAACAACATGATTTTTGGTGCATTCCATGGAAATTGCGGCGGACAAACAGCTAATGCGGGGGATGTTTGGTTAAAAAACCATAGCTACCTTGTTTCTGTTAACGACAGCTATTGTAAAGCACGACCAAGCTCTCAATGGGAAGTTAAAATCCCAAAGGAAGAATGGATAGATTTCCTTGCTAAGCAAGGAGTTGATACAGATAAAATAACCAACCAAGATCTCACTTTTAACCCCAAAGGCAGGGGTTACCACTATCAAGTAAGAGGTAAGTCAATTCCATTAACCGAGATAAGAAAACATTTCCAGCTCCGCTCAGCTTACCTCTCCATAGAGGCAGGCTCAGACGAGGTAAAGATTATAGGTAAAGGGTACGGTCATGGCGTTGGGATGTGTCAGGATGGCGCAATGCAAATGGCTCGTAAGGGTAAAACGTACAAAGACATAATTGAACATTACTTCAAGGAAGTGAGAATTATTAAATATACTGAAGCCAATGGCTTTGAAGAGGATTCACTAATAGATATGAATGATTACTAGAGACAGTTGCGTATCATGTAACTTTTTCCGATAAAATATCAAGAAACACTTTCAAATCGTTGATTTTCTCAGGGTTGCTTGTTTTTTGAAACGATATCATGAGGCTGGCAATTAGCTGACTTACGGCAGTTCTATTAGTACATGGGATAAAATAGTCCTGTTTCTTTTCAATCTTGTGTTGCTCAAGAAACTGCTCAATCTCTTTCTTACCTAAAACTACACCATTATTAAATGGGTTAATATAAAAATGCACTGGAACACTTTTCTCATCTTCATCGCTCGATATGCGGTACTTATCCTTGTATGCAAGTAAAAAATTCCGAGGAAGACTCACGCCGTAAATTGGCAAACCTAATCTTTGTGCTATTATTATGTAAAATACTGCCATCAAAACGGGGCCACCCCTTTTGGTCTCAAGCAGCTGGTTTATAAAATGATTCTGTGGCGAAAAGAAATTAGTTGTGTTGCCTCTATATCCGCATACCTGATAAATAATATGATTTATAACCTTAACTTTCTCTAGTGGAGTAAGGCTTTCATTAAGTTCGTGCCAAATTTTTCGCTTAATCTTTTCTATAATGTTTTCAATAACCTCGTACTCAATATCCGGATAATGATACTTAGCAACACAAACTGCACCCTGCAACAAATCGTTGCCACCTGAACGTACCCAGCTAGTAAGATTTTTCTTTGTGTTTTCAAACTGGATTCGATGGAGCAGCTCCTCAATTCTACTCTGAAGCAACTCGTTGCCAGATGTTTCCCATGCCTTCTCTAGTAGTGGTATTAGCAGAAGCCCTTCGTTAACCAGTTTGCTTGAGATAGCGTTAAACACCTCCTGATCGGGATCCTCCAACAATGCAATTAAGGAAGTAAACTCTTTTGGTTTCATAAACAAAAAAAGCTAGCTATTTTGTTAACCGTACTAAGGCTTGTTCAATCAATTTTTTTACGTTGGCTTTGTAATCGGTTGAGGCCTTCTTTGTTACCCTGTTTGCTATAATGCTGCAAACAGTAACAGCTTTATGTCCTAGCAGTAACGACAACCCGTTTATGGCAGAACTCTCCATCTCAAAATTGGTAATCTTTTGCTCCTTATACCTAAACGACTCTATTTTCTCATTAAGGGTGCTATCAGCAAGAGGTAAACGGAGCACCCTGCCCTGTGGTCCATAAAACCCTGGGGCTGATATGGTAACACCTTTTATTGTCATGTCCTCAAAAAGTGAAATAAGCTCATCAGAAGAAGGCACAAAGTAAGGTTTAGCGCACTGCTCATTCCATTTGGTATGTTCAATAAAAGCAGCTTCCATCTGTAGGTCGCTCACTTCATTTCTTCCATTATAAAAGTTAAGTAATCCATCAAAGCCTATTGACTTGGCGGTAAGTACAAAACTATCAACAGGGATATCGGGCTGAAGCGCACCAGAAGTGCCTAACCTTACCAGCGTAAGAGGCTTTTTCTCCAATTTCTCTTGCCTTGTTTCTAAGTCAATATTTACAAGGGCATCCAACTCATTAACAACTATATCAATATTATCAGTTCCAATGCCTGTTGATATTACACTTAGCCGCTTCCCGTTAAAATAACCCGTAACAGTTTTAAACTCTCTATTTGAAACAGTAAACTCCTTACGGCTAAAAAACGATGCCACAGTATCTACCCTGCCAGGATCGCCTACTAAGATGATAGTATCAGAAATATCCTCTGGCCTTAAATGAAGATGAAAGATACTGCCATTGGGATTGATAATTAACTCTGAAGGTTCAATTGTTCTGATCATAACTTAAGATATTTGATGAGCTAAAATAAGTAAATTTATCAAGAAAGCCCTAAAATGCTCAATTTATATCTGGCTATAATGACAATGAGGTTATCGTTTTGGTATTATATGAACAAGATGTGGTTCAAAAAAACTATATTTGCATGTATAATTTAATACGAATTAATAAAATTTCTGAATTATGATGAAGCAGAAACAGCTTATAATTATTATAGGGGTAGTTGCCCTTATTTTAATTCTAATTTTTAGCAGCCGAATGTTCTATGTGATACAACCTGGGGAACGCGGCCTAATATTCCGTCCCTTTACCACTGGGCTAGACAAAGAAAACATCGAACTCCCTGGATTCCATCTTGTTGCACCTTGGAACGATATGCACATTTACGATGTGAAGGAGCAGAAAGCTGAGGAAACCATGGATGTACTTGATAAAAACGGATTGAAAGTTATACTTGATATATCTGTTAGGTTTAATCCCATTCACGACCAAATTGGTTCGTTACATGAGATTTTTGGGAAATTTTTTGTAAACCAGCTGGTAGTACCTGAAGTCAGATCATCTGTTAGGCAGGTTGCAGGCCGTTACACAGCAGAAGAGATTTACTCAACAAAGAGAAGCGAGGTAGAGCGAACCATTATTAAAGAAACAGGCAAGGTTCTAGGAAATAATTTTATTGATATGCGTGCTTTGCTTATTCGCAGCATCAACCTTCCTAACCAAATTCAAGAGGCAATTGAGCACAAGCTTACTCAGGAGCAAGAGTTCCTTGCTTACCAGTTTAAACTGGAAAAGGAGAAAAGTGAAGCTGAACGTAGAAGAATTGGCGCCGAGGGTGAAGCTGCGGCCAACAAGATTATTACCAGCAGCCTTACCACGAACCTGCTAAGAATGAGAGGTATTGAAGCAACAGTTAAGCTATCTGAATCGTCTAACGCTAAGGTTGTTATTGTAGGGAGTGGTAAGGATGGGCTTCCTTTGATTCTTGGTAATAACTAGCATAAATTATATCCTAAACGAATAATGCATTATACAAATTTTTTAATTATCGCAAAATGATTCAAAGAATCCAATCGGTTTACCTGTTAGTGGCTGGAATATTTTTGGTATTCTTGCTTTTTAATCCAATTGCAGAAATTATTCGCTCTGCCGATGAGGCAATTTTTGAATTAAGGTTCTTAGGGCTTGTAAATGAAGCTGGAGAAACAGAAAAACTTTCGATACTGCCATTATCTATCCTCATAAGCTTGTGCATCGCCATAACATTTATCACAATTTTCCTATTCAAGAAAAGGATGCTTCAGATTCGCTTATGCGTAATTAATATTGTTTTGCTACTAGGCCTTGAAGGATTAATGTTTTACTATGTATTTGTTGCTCAGAATGAATTGGAGGGAGACGTTTCGTACAAGTTGCTAATTGTATTCCCTGTAGTATCAGCCATACTTGTATATCTGGCATTAAGGGCCACAGCAAAAGATGAGGCGCTTGTTAGAAGTTTAAACCGCTTAAGGTAAATAAGAGGATATCGATAAAACTTGACAATTGATTGTCTGTGCATTAAGCATTTACAGAACAGCCGAGCATTCATGATAAAAATCAGGAAGTTCGGCTGTTCTATTACAAGCTAGTTACATTCAAGATGGGCGATGCTTGAGGATTGTATTAATCCACCCTACTCTATATATATACCATGTGCTCCTGATCTGTTATCTTCTCGCAGTAATGGCATTTTAATGATACCACCTGCTTGCTCACAACCTTAAATTTTGTTTTTACACACTCAACATTGGTTACACACTTAGGGTTCATACACTTAACAATCCCTGCAATATTATCAGGCACCTCAACCACCTGCTTCTCGCTAACTCCATAATTCCTAATTACATTTAGCTTGGCATGAGGAGCAACCACTGCAATTCGATTAATCTCCTCACGCTCAAAAAACTTACCTGCTATTTTAATAATAGCCTTTCTGCCAAGCCTTCCGCTATCTAGGTTTGTACCAAATGTTATCTGATTGTCAATTTTCTCAAGACCCAGAATTTTTATAACCTTGAATAAATTTTGTGCAGGGATATGGTCTATTACAGTACCATTCTCAATTGCACTTACGCTAAGCTGCTTCTTTTCTGATTTCATAATATAATGCTATTAGTGCTTCTATTAGTTTAAAGTTAACCTTGACTGTAGCAAGATTGTTTTGATGCTAATGAGCAAACTATTTAAACCCAAGAATTAAGGACATGATAGCCATTCTTGCATAAACACCATTGAGCGCTTGTGGAAAATAGTAAGCTTTAGGATTGGCGTCAACGTCTGCATGGATTTCGTTCACTCTTGGCAAGGGGTGCAGCACCCTCATATTAGGTTTAGTGTTCTCAAGCATGTGATTTTTAAGTACGTAAACATTCTTCACTCTCTCATACTCAAGAGGGTCAGAAAATCGCTCCTTCTGTACCCTGGTCATATAAATAATATCAGCCTTATCCAAATTCTCATTTAAATCGGTTTGCACCGTGTATTTTAAGCCCAGCTCATCAAGATGCATCTTGTACTCCTCGGGCATTTGTAGCTCTTTAGGCGCAACAAAAGTAAATGTAGCACCAAACTGGCTCATAGCCATAAGCAGCGAGTGGACAGTTCTACCGTACTTTAAATCGCCCACAAGGAAAATATTTAAGTTGTCGAGAGTACCCTGCGTTTGCCGAATGGAGAATAGATCGAGTAGGGTTTGTGTAGGATGCTGATTGGCACCATCGCCAGCATTAATAATGGGGACAGGCGACACCTCGCTGGCATATCGAGCGCTTCCCTCAACTGGGTGGCGCATAACAATCAGGTCGGAATAGTTCGCAACGGTTAGGATGGTATCCTTAAGGCTTTCACCCTTAGAAACCGAGGTGTTAGAAGCCTCGGAAAAACCAATTATCTTCCCGCTTAAACGGCTCACCGCACTTTCAAAGCTCAACCTTGTTCGGGTTGAAGGCTCAAAGAATAGGGTAGCAACTACCGTTTTGCTTAAAAGATCCTGCGTAGGGTTCTTTTCAAACTCCTCCGCTAAGTCAAGGATACGGTTTATCTCATCCTTGCTAAGATCATTAATAGCTACCAGGCTTTTGTTCTTCATCGTAATTTAATTTTGGTTACTATTTTGGTTAAATAAAAAATATCAAAAAAAAGCCCCGTTAAATAACGAGGCAAAACTATTGGGTTTTTAAATACTCGGCTTCTGCCGAGTCAATTTTCTCAACCTTGTCAAGGACCTGCTCAACCAATCCCTGTCTAATTGCTAAAACCATATCGCAGGCTGCCCCAAAGTTCTGCTCAAGAATGTTTACACCATCGTCCTTAAGCAGCCTCATGATATCATTGGTATCTTCATAATCGAATGATAATCTGTAAATATCATTAATTGTTCTCTTTACAACTTCATTTGCATCCAATGCTTCCGAAGCGGCCGTTTTGTAAGCATTAATTAAGCCTGACACTCCCAGCTTAGTGCCGCCAAAGTATCTGATAACCACCACGAGGGTATTGGTTAGGTTTCTGCTTAATATTTGCCCGTGAATGGGCTTACCTGCTGTACTCGAAGGTTCTCCATCATCATTCGCTCGCCATGCCTCCCCCTTAAAACCAATTACGTATGCATAGCAATGGTGGCGAGCATCGTGATACTTTTTTCTAAGTTCTTGCTGAACCTCCTTAACCTCCTCCTCCGTTTTTACGGGAAAGGCAAGTGCAATAAACTTGCTCCCCTTCTCTTTGTAAATTCCCTGAGAAGTCTGTTCAATTGTATAATACTCGTCTGTAGTAGTGCTCATTAAAATTTAACTTATCGACAATACAAATATGGCAAGTAGCGAAAGTGCAATTCCAAACCAATTGGTTCTATTTGGCCGTTCACCAAATACTATAAACCCAATAATTACGCTAAGTACTACTATGCCTATGTTGTTAATTCCAAAAACTACCGATCCCATAGCCTGCTCGCCAGTATCAATATCGATATGATTTAAAGCCAGCATTAAAAAGTAGATGGATCCGAAATTAACAAGCCCCAAAACACTTCCTAACAACCAGGTTTTCATTTTACCTAGATCAATAAAAGCTCTCTTGTTAAATGGCAAAACCAATATACCTACAATGGCCGATGAGGCAAATATTAGGGCAGAGAAGATAGGAGCCAGCTCGTTATCAATATACTCTGACTGGGAATACTTTACAAACGAGTCAACCGCTCCCATTCCCACAAAAAGGAAAAGTGGCAACAGCATGGATCTCCTGTCAACTTTAACCTTACCCCCTTTATAGGCTGATAAAACAACAGCTGGAAGGGCTAATGCTATACCAAAAAACTTTATAAGTGTTAATGGGTCAGTAATATCGTACCAAATAGAAAAAGCTATGGGAAAAACCACCGACATCTTAACAGCTACGCTGGTTACTCCTACTCCTGCATTTTGCGTGCTCTTGCCTATAACAAAAAACATTATTATGAACATAACCCCAATAACTACTGCAATTGGGAGCCATTTTTCTGTAAGGTAGGTATGCGAAAAAGGATTACTATTGCTCAAAAAAAAACCTGCTAGGCAGGCTGCAAAATAGTTAACAATGATGGCGCTAAATGTGAAAACTTTATAACGATCAATCAGCTTAAATACAACGTATATTGCTGTTGAAGAGAGTATACTTAATAGTAGATAAACCATTCCTTAAAGTTTGGGTAAAATTAAAGGTATTTTCTTTAACCGCAACCATCATTTTTCTGAAAAAAAATATTTATTTAAAAAAGTTATTAACAAGAAAATGCGCAACCAATGGGTTAAACGAATGACTAGCTACTTATTTGGCTACTAATCAACATGAATACGCGCACACGCATGGAATGTGGTTAAATATTTTTTTTACTTTTGTATGGTATTTAAACATTTCAACATAAAACGATAGTGAATAGAGTAACTTTTACATTCCTTCTAATTCTAATTATTTCCGTTAAGGCAATCGCTCTTAGTGACCCCTATAATCCAAACCAAATAAAGTATCAGCTTTCACTAGCCCTATCAAGCGCTAAGGCTGATCCTGAATCATCTTTGCAAATAATTAATGAATCAATTGCGCAGGCGCAGAAAGCGAAGGACAGAAAAACAATTCATTTGGGATACATTACAAAAAGTGAATACTTTTTA
This sequence comes from Bacteroidales bacterium, assembly GCA_046542995.1. Lineage (GTDB taxonomy): Bacteria > Bacteroidota > Bacteroidia > Bacteroidales > Tenuifilaceae > Perlabentimonas. The sequence continues at coordinate 12,185 of JBKHAH010000037.1, read as the reverse complement.
AAGAACAACCTTTTTGACGAGGCACTAATAACCTCTAACAATGCATATACGATTGCTCTTGAGCATGGTATAGAGTATCAGATGCTTGAGGCTGTAAAAGTATTATCCGAAGTTCACCTGGCTAAAGATATTAAAAACGAGTCGTTAGAATACCTTCACCGAGGGCTAAACTTAAGCAAGCAGCTAAGAGACAGCAGCAATATCTCATGGTTTATAACTACAATTCCAGAAGTTGAACTTGAAGTTGGAAACGTTGTAAATGCTATGGAGTACGCACTTAACGCCAAAGCGTACTTTAATAAGGCGAACAATCCCATTTCATTAGCCAACACACTTTTAACAATAAGCGCAATTCATAATAAGCTGGGGAACAATGAACTATCAAAAGAAAACATAGATAAGGCTTCAAAAATACTAAGTACGCAACCTGATAGCCTTACAATGGGGAAGGCGTTATACTCCTATGCAAACGTACTATTATCGGTTCATAAATACAACGAGGCAGAGAGTAAGTGTAGAGAAGCATTGCAAATCCTTAAACCCATTAATTCAAAAAGGTACTATAGAACTCTCTCATTATTAGGTGAGATAATGATAAAGGTTAATAACCAAAGTGAAGCATTAACCATACTTAGCGATTGCACTATTAAACAGGAGGACATTAATGATATCTCTGGATTGGCCAACACTTACCTTCGGCTTGCATATCATTATTATATTAGTCATCAACCAAATAAAGCAATCAAAGGATTTTACAAGAGTATTAGCTACTCATCAATAGCAGGGCTAAACGATTTAACAAGGCAGGCTTATAAAGGGCTATCAAAAATTAATGGAATACAAGGTAATTTTAAAAATGCCTACCAAAACCTAAGTAGTTATACTAAAATCACTGACAGCCTTTTTAATAATCAAAAACTTAGTGAAGCCTCAAAACTAGAGGAAAAAGCAAAAGAAGAGACTCATATTAAGGAGATTAAGAGCAAAGAGATTAAACTTTTTCAGCAAAGCGAACTGATTAAGCAGCAGAAACAAAAGCAACTCCTACTATACATTATTATTGCAATGTTCTTGGTGATAATAGTGTTCGTATTCAGAGAATTTCACCTGAAGAAAATGTCGAGTAAAAAGTTAGCATTGCAAAAAACGGAGCTGGAAAAACAGAAAAGGATTACCGACAAGAAATCTCGCGATTTTACCGACAGCCTTAACTATGCTAACAGAATTCAGCAGGCCATTCTAAGAGCCTCAGAGAAACTACAGGAGTTCTTCAAAGAATCATTCATCTTTTTGTACCCAAGAGATATTGTAAGTGGTGATTTTTACTGGGTAAAAGAGAAAAACGACAGGATACTCTTTGCTCTTGCCGACTGCACCGGGCATGGTGTACCCGGCGCCCTGATGAGCATAATTGGAACCTATGGTTTAAACCGGCTGGTAAATGAAATGAACATAACAAGCCCAAGCGAAATTCTAAACCACATCAACTTGTTATTTGAAGATAGCCTCGAAAATCAAACTGGAGTTGAAATATTTGACGGTATGGATATAGCACTCTGCTCATATAACAAGACAAACAAGGAGTTAAACTATTCAGGCGCAAACATCCCCCTATACATTCTCCGAAAAACAGACCTCCCTCAGCCTGCAAGCTCAATTGCCGCAAAAGGGAAGGAATATACACTATATAAAGTTCGTCCAAACAAACAACCCATTGGCTCCTACTTTGATAAATCTCAATTTATAAACCATAGCATTCAGCTTATGGATAATGACACCATCTATTTATTCTCCGATGGATATTATGACCAATTTGGGGGGGCAGATGGGAAGAAATTCCGTTCAACGCAGCTCTTCAGAATTCTCTCAGAACTTGACAATACTCCACTTAGTTCACAAAAGGAGCTGTTGGAAAAAACATTTATCAACTGGAAAGGCAGCAGGAGACAGATTGATGATGTAAGCTTTATGAGTATTAGAATATAGCTGCTCTCTTTTAAAACTTCCTGTTTATAACCAAAAGATAATCAATCATTAGCAGAAAAATTAAAAAGAAGTCAGCTTCCTGCCAGCCTGCAATGTTAAGAGCTATAGTAACTATCATAACTGATAATACAATAACCCTGTAAAAATAAATTGTATCCTTTTGTTTCTCTCTATTCTTTACTGACGATACTATACGGTATATTAAGAAGGGCGCAAATGCCAAATAAAACAAAACGGTCCCAAACGAGTAGGCAATAAACCTTACTATGCCAGCCAGAACCACAAAACTGGCAGTATATAGAATCACCTTTCGTTCCGATATTTTCTTTTTCTCCATAATCTTTATTACCCCAACAAAAGTAAATGATTTAACACAACCACCACATAGTATTTCAATGTTATACAAATATTTTTTAGTTCCAAATAATTACATATATTTGTACTGGTATTTAACCACCCATCCCTTTGAAAGAAGGTTTGTTTATAAAGAAGAGCGGAGAGAACAGGCTCAATGATGCTCTAGCAACCTCAGTCACTTTGACAGAAAGGTGCTAATACCTGCCCTAAGGGGAGTTATAATTTAAAAACCAAGTAATGAAAACAAGCAGCTATTCTACATTCTTCTTTTCAAGTGCCAATTTGGGCATTGTAATTTCTTTAATTCAACACCGGTTCTCTTTCCTTTGTAGCAGCCACAACGGTTCGGCATGTTCCATGCGCTGTATGCGCTACTTATAACCATCCAGCCCTTACTTATCATTAGGTATAGTCTATTGTAGTCCCAGGGACCGCAGGGGCATCATGTATATAAATCAAATTCAAATTCTAGCAAACAATCATAATCTTTCAAAAAATGATTAACTCACATTATAAACATTTTGAAACCCTTCAGGTGCATGCTGGTGTAAAGCCAGACCCTTTAACCCTATCGCAAGCAGCACCTATATATTTAACAACTGCCTATAAATTTAAAGATAGTGAGCATGCTCGTAAACTTTTTGCTCTTGAGGAGCAAGGAAATATCTATAGCAGACTAACCAATCCTACTACTGACGTGGTTGAGAAACGAATATCCGCTCTTGAAGGTGGTGTAACATCACTTGTAGTATCCTCGGGGCATGCTGCTCAACTAATTGCCTTAACAACTATACTCTCAATGGGCGATTCGCTTGTCACCTCCCCCTATTTATACGGCGGCACCTTCAACCAGCTAAAAGTTTACTTAAAAAACTTTGGTATTAATGCTCGTTTCGCTAAAAGCGATAAGGCAAACGATATTGAATCAAAGATTGACGAAACTACCAAAGCAATTTATGTGGAAACAATTGGAAATCCAGGATTCTCAGTTCCAGATTTTACTGAAATAAGCAAACTGTCAGAAAAATACAGCATCCCATTAATCGTAGATAACACTTTTGCAGCCGCAGGATATCTGTGCCGTCCCATTGAGCACGGGGCTCATATAGTGGTACAGTCGGCTACAAAATGGATAAACGGTCACGGTACAGCCCTGGGAGGTGTAATAACAGATTCAGGAACTTTCCAGTGGGATAATGGAAATTTTCCTCTTCTTTCAGAACCATCCGAGGGTTATCACGGACTTAAATACACCAAAACTTTTGGCAATACAGCATTTATTGCCCGCGCCAGATGCGAAGGGCTGAGGGATTTAGGCCCTTGCATAAGCCCATTTAACTCCTTCTTGTTGTTACAGGGCTTGGAGACTTTATCTCTAAGGGCAGAGAGACAGTGTTCAAATGCTATTAAACTAGCCACATGGTTGAGCAGTCATAGAAAAGTAAAAACGGTCAATTATTTAGGATTGAAAAATCACCCATCCTATAATAATGCCAAAAAGTACTTGAGGAATGGCTATGGTAGCGTACTGTCATTCGAAGTTAATGGTAGTAAAAATGACACTACCAAAGTTGTTGACAACCTAAGCCTTATAAGCCATGTGGCTAATGTTGGGGATACAAGAACGTTAATTATTCAGCCCGCCAACACAACTCACCAACAGCTAAATGAGGAAGAACAGGAGGCATCAGGTGTTACGCCCAATCTACTGAGAGTATCGGTAGGCATTGAACATATTGATGATATTATTGGGGACTTTGAGAGGGCTTTGGGGAAAATATAGGTTAATTGAAATAGTAAACACAGAGTAACAGAGACACAGAGTAAGATTTTTAAATTTTGGGTAGAAATTGGATTCAAAGAACTACCTTTTGCCAGATAAACTAAAAAGATAATTGTCAAATCAAAACTGGACATAAATAAGGGTATTAGATTAAAGTCCCATCTCTGTTTCAAAAAAAACTCTGTGCCTCCGTGGCTCTGTGTTAAAAAAATCTACATAAATGATAAAGAAAACATACACCCACAAGGGAGAATTTAAGCTGGAATCGGGAAAAGTATTAACCGATATTGAAATTTGCTATCATATCTCTGATGAGAAGATAAGACCTAACAAGCCTATAATATGGATTTGCCATGCACTAACCGCCAATTCCGATGCAGAGGATTGGTGGCCAGGAATGGTTGGTAAAGGTAAACTCTTCGACCCCGATAAATACACCCTTGTATGCGCGAATATTCTTGGCAGCTGCTACGGAACAACAGGTGCGCTTAGCATAAACCCTAGCACAAACAAACCTTGGCTTAACGATTTTCCATTGGTTACAGTGCGGGACTGGGCTAACGCCCACGAGGTGCTACGGGAGCATTTGGGTATTGAGAAGATTCACCTCATAACTGGAGGTTCCATTGGCGGATTTCAAAGCATGGAGTGGGCTATTCAGCATCCACATAGATTCGAAAATATGATGCTGGTTGCCACTACCTACATGCAAACCCCATGGGCTACTGCCATTAACGAAACGGAGCGCATGTCCATTGAGGCCGATGCTACATTCTTCAATGGCGACCCAAATGGTGGTAAAGCAGGACTAGCCGCTGCCCGCGGCTTAGGTTTACTCAGCTATCGTGGGTACGAGGCATACAACATCACACAATCGGAAAAGGATAATGAGCAAACGGAAAATTTCAGGGCATCGAGCTACCAAAGGTATCAGGGTAAAAAACTCATGGACAGGTTCAACGCGCATTGCTACCATTCTATCACCCGAAGTCAGGATACCCACAATGTAGCAAGGGGACGAAGAGGTTTTGAGGAGGCATTCTCCAAAATAACAGCCAAAACGCTAAGCGTTGGTATATCAACAGATATCCTGTTCCCACCCAATGAGCAGAAACGTTTGGCAGAGCTCATTCCCAATGCGGTTTACGCTGAGATTAATTCAGACTTTGGGCACGATGGCTTCCTGATTGAGAGTGAGCAATTGAGTGAGATAATTCTGGAGTATTTGATGTAAACACAGAGGCACGGAGTCACAGAGGAAGTTTAACACTCTTAGACCAGTTAGCCTCATAGAACTTAACTATAGAAATTAAAATAATTAGGAATAAAAACAAACAGTAATACAGAAAGCACTAGCACTAGTTTAAAAATAAAAAAATATAAACTCTGTGCCTCCGTGCCTCTGTGTTAGAAACATTTACAATATGACAACTAACAACATAAAACAAACAATAGGACTTTTCGGGTTTGGCGTGGTGGGCGAAGGGCTTTACCACGTTCTTCAAAAAAGTCCCGCTACTAAAGCGGAAATTAAATCAATTTGCATTAAAGACCCAAGTAAAGAGAGGGCTATTGCAAAAGACCTTTTCACCACCGATTACAATGAAATCCTCAACAATCCTGAAATTAATCTGGTTGTTGAACTTATTAGTGATGCTGATGAGGCATACAACATAGTAAAAGCCTCGCTTTCTGCAGGCAAAAGCGTTGTTTCTGGTAATAAGAAGATGCTCGCAACACACATTGAGGAACTTATCAGTATTCAGAAGCGGAATGGTGTTGCCTTACTATACGATGCATCAGCATGTGGGAGCATCCCTGTTATACGTAACCTGGAAGAGTACTACGATAACGACCTGCTCCTTTCCATAACGGGTATCCTTAACGGTTCGTCAAACTACATACTATCAAAAATATTCAATGAGAATAGCTCCTATGAACAAGCCTTGAGCAAAGCGCAAGAACTTGGCTTTGCTGAGACCGACCCAACTCTCGATGTGAATGGACAGGACTCGCTCAACAAACTAATAATCCTTGCAACCCACGGCTTTGGCACAATAGTTAAACCAGAAGATATCTTTGTAATCGGCATTAGTAAACTGAATGATTTTGATATTCAGTTTGCTAAGGAGAAAGACTATAAAATTAAGCTGGTTGCACAGGCAACCAAAATAAACGGAAACTCGTTTAACCTACTGGTAATGCCAAAATTTGTAACTTCCGATGACTATATCTACAATGTTGAGGACGAGTATAATGGCGTAATCATAAAAGGTGAATTCTACGAGAAGCAGCTAATGTTTGGCAAGGGTGCAGGAGGATTTCCCACAGGAAGCGCTGTTCTTTCTGATATTACTGCTCGTATGCACGGTTACAAATACGAGTACAAGAAGCGCAAATACTTCGACACACCTAAATTTACCAACGATGTGAACATAAAGATTTATCTTCGCTATAAGAATGTAATTGATTTTGAGCATTTCGATTTTGAGAGCATCGACGAGAAGTATTCAAGCCATGGATATAACTATGTTACTGGAACCATCAACCTAAATAATTTGCATAAAGTACAAAAGTTGATATCGAAGTTGGATGTTTTTGTGGCGTTTCTTGATGTATCAGAGAAAGTATAACGCAGTTGTCAGTTATCAGTTGTGAGGTTTAAAGAACCGACAACCGACAACCGACAACCGACAACCGACAACCGACAACCGATAACCGATAACCGATAACCGATAACAAAAAAAATGCACACACACATATTACACTCCCTCGCCACCCAACGTATCCTCATCCTTGATGGGGCAATGGGAACGAAACTTCAGGACTTTAAGTTATCGGAGCAGGACTTTCGTGGCGAACAATTTGTAAATCACCCCATAAACCTCAAGGGTAACAATGATATACTATCAATTACCCGCCCCGACATAGTGAAGCTTGTTCACAATATTTATCTTGAGGCAGGTGCGGATATCATTGAAACGAATACATTTAATGCCACATCCATTTCGCAGGCCGATTACGGAACCGAGCATCTGGTGAGGGAAATAAACCGCGAAGCGGCACTTATTGCCCGCCAAGTAGCCGATGATTTTACAAATGCTAACCCCGCCAAGCCAAGGTTTGTGGCTGGTTCCATAGGACCTACCAATCGCACAGCATCCATGTCGCCCGACGTTAGCAACCCCGCATACCGAGCCGTAACATTCGATATGCTTGTGGATGCCTATAAGGAGCAGGTGCTGGGTTTAATTGAGGGTTATGTTGATATCCTCCTAGTAGAAACCGTTTTCGATACTCTCAATGCTAAGGCAGCACTTTTTGCTATTAGCAAAGTTTTAGAAAGTAAGAGTTTGGATATCCCCGTAATGATTTCTGGTACCATAACCGATTCCAGCGGGCGAACCCTCTCAGGGCAAACGCTTAGAGCATTTATTGAATCTGTTAGCCACTATCCTCTTTTAAGCATTGGCCTAAACTGCGCTTTTGGCGCAGAGCAGCTAATCCCCTTTATTGAAGAACTGTCGGCAAATACTGAATTCCTAGTAAGCGTGCACCCCAATGCAGGCCTGCCCAATGAGTTGGGGGCATACGACCAATCGGCAATAGAAATGGCAACGTTAGCTGAGAAAATGATGCAACGTGGCAATATTAACATTATTGGAGGATGCTGCGGTACATTGCCCGAGCATATAAAAGAAATTGCCAAGGTAGCCCAACGCTACTCTCCAAGAGTTGCACCAGAATTACCAAGGCTGACAAGATTATGCGGTTTGGAACTACTTGAAATTAGACCTGAAACCAACTTTGTAAATATTGGAGAGCGAACCAACGTGGCGGGTTCCAGGAAATTTGCAAGGCTAATTGCCGAAGGTAAATTTGAGGAGGCCATTGCCGTTGCCCACGAACAGGTTGAGGGCGGTGCACAAATCATTGATATTTGCATGGACGATGCCATTATTGAGGGTGAGCAGTCAATGGTCAAATTTCTTAACTACCTTGCATCGGAACCAGATATCTCCCGAGTTCCCTTTATGATTGACTCATCCCGATTCAGAATAATTGAGGCTGGACTCAAATGCGTTCAGGGCAAGTGTATTGTTAACTCAATAAGTTTAAAAGAGGGAGAAGATGAGTTTGTAAAACATGCAAAAATCATAAAGCAGCTTGGCGCAGCCATGGTGGTAATGCTTTTCGACGAAGATGGGCAGGCCGACTCCACCCCGCGCCGAATTAGTATTGCCGAGCGCAGCTATAAGATTCTAGTTGATAAAGTGGGCGTTAACCCATCCGATATAATTATCGACCCCAACATTATGGCCATTGGTACAGGCATGAAGGAGCATGCCAACTACGCTGTTAGCTTCATTGAAACTGTTGAATGGATTAAACAGAACCTGCCTCACGCCAAGGTTAGCGGTGGAGTTAGCAACCTATCATTCTCATTCCGAGGAAACAATGCAGTTCGGGAGGCAATTCATTCGGTTTTCCTATACCACGCCATAAAGGCGGGAATGGATATGGCCATTGTGAACCCCTCGCAGCTGCATGTTTACACCGAGATTGAACCCAAACTGCTCCAATTATGCGAAGATTTAGTGCTTAACCGCCGAAAAGACGCAACCGAGAGGTTGCTAATTTACGCTCAGAATATTAAGGAGGAAAGAATAGAAAATACCAAGGCGCAAGAATGGCGAAACGAGCCAGTTGAAAAGCGACTGGCACACGCTCTGGTTAAGGGCCTTACCGAGTTTATTGAAGAGGATACCAACGAGGTGCTAGCCAAACTTGGCTCAGCTCTTAGGGTGATTGAAGAGCCACTAATGGACGGCATGAAGGAGGTAGGCGAACTCTTTGGCTCAGGACGTATGTTCCTACCCCAGATGGTAAAAAGTGCACGGGTAATGAAAGCTGCCGTAGCAATATTGGAGCCACACATGGATAAGGATAAGCAAAACTCCTCGCGAGGTAAAGTTCTACTTGCTACAGTTAAAGGCGACGTGCACGATATTGGCAAAAACATTGTGGGTGTGGTACTTGCTTGCAACGGGTTTGAGGTGATAGACCTTGGCGTGATGGTTCCTTGCGAAAAGATTATTGAAACGGCTATTGCTGAGGGAGTTGATATAGTTGGGTTAAGTGGTCTAATTACCCCCTCGCTCGACGAAATGAGCCAGCTTGCCGCCGCAATGGAGCGTAGTGGACTAAAAGTACCCCTGCTAATTGGTGGCGCAACCACATCGCAACTTCACACTGCGCTAAAAATTTCTCCTAACTATAGTGGCGAAGCTATTCACGTTAAGGATGCTTCGCAGGCAAGCAGCATCGCTGCCGATTTGATGAATCCTGTTAAAAGAGAAACTCTAGTAGAAAACGTTAAACTTGAATATGCCAAAGCCGTCGAGAAGCACTCAGCCTTTGCCTCCCAATTAATTAGTTTAAGCAATGCTCGTGCCAATAGGCTTAAAATCAATTGGAAGTATTACACCCCGCCCATCCCTAAACAAAAAGGGATTACGGTACTAAAAGAGTTTCCATTATCAACTTTAAGAGAATATATCGACTGGACTTTCTTTTTTCAAGCATGGGAGATTAGGGGCAAATATCCACAAATCCTTACCGATCCTGTTAAAGGCAAAGAGGCCAGCAAACTATACGCCGATGCAAATGCACTGCTCGATAAAATAGTTGAGAAAGAACTACTCACCGCAAACGGAGTTTTATCCATATTACCATCGATTTCAAAGGGCGATGATATAATTGTTTTTGAAGACGAAACATGCGCTAAGCATCTTGCAGTGTTCCCACAGCTGCGCAATCAGGAGCAGAAGGCCGATGGTGAGGCAAACCTGTGCCTATCGGATTTTATTGCTCCCGTCGAATCTAGGCTAACCGATTGGATTGGCCTATTTGCAGTAACCGCAGGCATAGGTGCCGATAAGTTTGCCAATGAGTATGCAAAAAAAGGCGACGACTACAATGCACTAATGGTCAAACTCCTTGCCGATAGGCTTGCCGAGGCATTCGCCGAGGTGCTACACGAAAAAGTGCGCCGTGAAATATGGGGCTATGCACCAAACGAAAATTTATCGATGGATGAGATGCTCAGGGAGAAATATCAGGGCATTCGCCCTGCACCGGGCTACCCTGCTTGTCCCGACCATAGGCAGAAGGCAACCATCTTTTCAATCCTCAATGCTAAAAGCAACGCGGGAATTGAATTAACCGAAAGTATGTCCATGTTTCCAGCAGCATCGGTTTCGGGCTACTACTTTGCCCATCCCCAATCGAAGTACTTCAACGTTGGCAAAATTGATGCAGAGCAACTTGAGGATTACTCTGAACGTATGGGCAGAGATACTATAGAAACAAAAAAATTCATACCTAATAACATAGAACACTAATGACACTGATATTGCTGATTTTCGCAGATTATTAAAATATATTTTTATCCGTGTTCATCTGTTTAATCCGTGTCATCCGTGTTCTATAGAAATTATAAACAATGACAATACCAGAACACATTCAAAACCTAAAAGCCTCACGCCTTTCGTTTGAGTTACTTCCACCAGTAAAAGGTAGTAGCATCAATACAATATTCTCTACGCTCGACCAGCTAATGGAATTCTCTCCACCTTATATCAACATAACCTACCATCGTGAGGAGTTAACGTATATTACCAATGGAGGAGGCAAGAAGGTGCCCGCTGTAGTCCGAAAGCGCCCTGGCACGGTGGCAATTGCCGCCGCAATAATGGGCAAATACAAGGTTGATGTGGTGCCTCATATTATTTGCGGTGGATTCTCTCAACACGAAACAGAGGAAGCACTTATTGATTTAGACTTTTTAGGCATTCGCAATCTACTTGTCCTTCGAGGCGATGGCGATAAGATTACAGGTAGATTTGAATCCCACCACGAAGGGCATCGTTACGCTGTTGACTTGCTAAGGCAAATAAAGCAAATGAATAAGGGCATTTACTTGGAAAAGTATATTGATAACCCCTCTCCCACTAACTTTTCTGTTGGCGTGGCTGGCTACCCAGAAAAACATCAGGAGTCGCCAAACCCCGATACAGACCTATTACATCTAAAGGAAAAGGTTGATGCTGGTGCAGAGTACATCGTCACGCAAATGTTTTTTGACAATAAAGTGTATTTCGATTTTGTTGATAGATGCAGAAACGCTGGCATAACAATACCCATAATCCCTGGATTAAAACCTGTTGCCATAAAAGAGCACCAAAGTATACTACCCAAGATGTTTGGAACAACCCTGCCATCGGAACTTTCAAAAGCCATAACTAAATGTAAAAACAACAAGGAGGTATGGCAGCTAGGGGTTGAATGGAGCATTGACCAAGCAAAGGAACTTCTTGCCAAAGGAGCGCCAATAATACACCTTTACACCATGAGTAGAGCGAAGAATATTGCTGAGATAGCAAAAGGTATTGGTTAAACCACCACCTACCAATATCGGCATAAAACCCTGATGCGAGATACAAAAGGTATTACAAGCAACCTATCAAAACATTCTAGTTTTTTAAGTATTTAAACTATATCTGAATACAACTGTTTAAATTGCATAAAACACAATTTAAACTAAAAACAGATTGCTATGCAAAAGGTATTAATTATTATTAATGATGCTCCATACGGTACTGAGAAAGCTTACAACGCCTTGAGAATGGCCATGACTCTCCAAAAAGAACACTCACAGCAGGTGGAAATAAAAATATTCCTACTTGCGGATGCTGTTTTCTGCAGTTTGGAAAACCAGAATACACCAAATGGTTACTATAATGTTGAGCGAATGTTAAAATCGGTAATCAGAAACGGTGGACAGGTGAAAAGTTGTGGAGGATGCTCCGAAGCACGTGGCATTGATAGACTCCCGTTTATTGAAGGGGTTCAATTAAGTAATATGAAAGAGTTTGCGCAATGGACAGTTGAAAGCGACAAGGTTCTAACTTTCTAAAATTCATTTTTTGTGTATCAAAAAGAGAAAAGAGGGTGTCCAAAAACGGATTCCCTCTTTTTTATTCAATAAAATACTGAT
>JBKHAH010000129.1:0-6439 GCA_046542995.1 Bacteroidales bacterium | reverse complement strand
ATTGCTATTTTGACAAATGGACAAACAATGAAAATTCAAGGTGGCACGTCAATTTCCAAACTTGATTGGCAGTTAAAAGGGATGAGTATTGCCCCCTCTTATAATGAAACATTGATTGGCTATTCAATTTTTGCCGGATTAGATTACCTTGATAAGCAACATTATAATTTATCAACAATCATCGGCATGATTAGAAGAGGAGGCAAAGATGAGTTAGTCCTTACTGACCAATATGGAGAATTAACAGGTCAGAAAATTACTGAAAGACCAACTTTGGATTATTTGTCAATTAACACGATGATTGATTTGAAATACACGATAAAAGAGACAGCCTCTCCATTTATAAGTTTTGGACCTCGATTTGATTATCTGGTGAGTAGCAGCAAGCATTTTGACGGCCTTGATGATATTGATGAATTAAAAAGCACATCTATTGGACTAATGGTTGGTGGAGGATTAAAATACGACATTTCAAATCTTCAATTCGGATTACGAGCGGATTACTATTTAGATTTTACAAGAGTTGCTGATTGGACAATTGAAAACACAGGAAATGGCGGAGAAGTAACAGTAAATACTTTTTCAATAAACTTAATAATTGGATATAGACTAAAATAATTACTAGTGCCAACACCGTGTAAAATCAATACCGTTTTCATGCATTTAGAACCAGTAACCTACCATGAAATATGAATGAAACTATAGCCAATATAAAAAATCAACTTCAAGAAAACATTGACATCAAGACAAAAGAAAGTAGTCAAAGATTCTTTAAAGAAAATATAGAGGCTTATGGAGTCAAAGCACCTGTAGTTAATAAAATCAGCAAGGAATGCTTTAAGGACATTGATGCATTTGAGAAAGGAGAGATTTTTAAACTGATTGAAATTCTTTGGCAATCTGGAATACTAGAAGAATCATTCATTGCATGCAATTGGACTTACTCACTCCGAAAAAGATTTCAACCAGCCGATTTTGCAGTATTCAAAAAGTGGATTGATTTGTACATAAACAATTGGGCCTCTTGTGATACATTTTGTAACCATTCAGTTGGTGAATTCATTCAAATGTATCCCGACTTCTTAGCTGAACTAAAAAAGTTTACAAGATCAAAAAATAGATGGATGAGAAGAGCTTCGGCTGTTTCTTTAATAATTCCTGCAAGAAAAGGGTTGTTTCTGGACGTAATTTTTGAAATTGCAGATAATCTGTTGCTTGACAAGGACGATCTAGTGCAAAAAGGCTATGGATGGATGTTAAAAGTCGCCAGCAAATCACATCAACAAGAAGTGTTTGATTTTGTAATGAAAAACAAATCAATAATGCCCCGGACATCTTTACGATATGCAATAGAGAAAATGCCAAAGGAAATGAGAGAACAGGCTATGGATAAATAACTAAATGATGAAAGTGTCTAAATACGCTAATTTGATAGCTCCATGTGGAATGAATTGTGGTCTTTGCATTGGTCATCTTCGAGAAAAAAGACCATGTGGCGGCTGTTTTAAGAAAGATGATGAGAATAAACCAAAGGTATGTAGAAGTTGTGAAATTGTTAATTGTAATTTGTTATCAGAAACCGAATCAGGATTTTGTTATGACTGTGAAAAATATCCATGCAACAGATTAATAAATCTGGATAAAAGATACCGAACAAAATACGGAATGAGCATGATTGAAAATCTTGCATACATAAAAATTCACGGACTTAAGAAATTCCTTAAAAATGAAGAAGAAAAATGGAAATGTAAGGTCTGTGGATATGGATTAAGCGTACATAGAGATTATTGCATTCATTGTAAAACTGAAATAAGTAAAAACGCAAGGTAACAATGCGTACAATTTAATTTGGCTCACCAGCAGGGCGGAATGGCTGAAAAAATTTAGCGTTGAGATTAGTGCATCAGGTGAGGTTCCAAACCCCAATACTAAACATACGCCAGCTAATATCAAAAAGCTTCTCTCGAATATTCTCCTCCTCTCCCAACTTTAAACCCTTACTGAGGGATTGACAGTTTATTTTAAGATTTTAAACCCTTGTATAAAAGTATTACATTTGCATCCTAAACTTAAAAAACAAGACATGAAAGCATTTGTATTTCCAGGACAAGGAGCACAATTCGTTGGCATGGGTAAGGACCTATACGAGAACTCCCCATTAGCCAAAGAGCTCTTTGAAAAAGCAAACGAGATTCTTGGTTTTAGAATAACAGATTTAATGTTTGAGGGTAACGATGAGGATTTAAGGCAAACAAAGGTTACACAACCCGCTATTTTCTTGCACTCGGTTATTCTTGCAAAAGTTATGGGCAATGAGTTTAAGCCCGAGATGGTTGCAGGCCACTCGTTAGGAGAGTTCTCTGCCTTGGTGGCAAACGGAGCCCTTTCGTTTGAGGATGGTTTGGTGCTGGTTTCCAAAAGAGCGATGGCCATGCAGAAAGCTTGTGAGAGGGAACCCTCTACCATGGCTGCAATAATTGGGCTTGATGATGAAACCGTAGAGAAGGTTTGCTCAGAAATCAGCGATATTGTAGTGCCCGCCAATTACAATAGCCCAGGGCAACTGGTAATATCTGGCAGTATTGAAGGTATTAACACTGCATGTGAAAAGCTTAAAGAAGCTGGTGCAAAGAGAGCCCTTCCTTTAAAGGTAGGCGGAGCATTCCACAGCCCCTTAATGGAACCAGCTAGAGTTGAATTGGCTCAAGCCATTGAATCAACCAATTTCAACCAGCCGCTGTGCCCTGTTTACCAGAATGTAGATGCAAAACCCTACACAAAACCAGAGGACATTAAACGGAATCTTATCTCGCAGCTTACTTCACCAGTTCGCTGGACTCAAATAATGCGAAACATGATTGCAGATGGCGCCAATGATTTTACCGAGCTGGGGCCAGGCAATGTGCTACAGGGGCTCCTCAAAAAAGTTGACCGAAGTCTTGAGGCTAAAAGTATACAAACATTATAGAATATCGCTTCTCAAAAATAAAAACCCTCGCATAGCCTGCGGGGGTTTTCTTTTATCATGCCCTGCCATTCTTTAACCCCAACTAAACCCCATTACATAAAATTTGGGCAAGATATTTGTATTGATAATGGCATATTTTTTTACCTTTACATTGTTCACATCTTAAACTATTTAATAATGAGTTATAGCATTTACCTTAAATTTTTACTACTTTGCATAGTATTTATGCCTTTTAATCAGGCGGATGTATCTGGTCAGACCAAGGAAGACTTTGAGGAGATTTTCAGAAAGGAAACAGAAGGTGATTTAGAGAAAGGTCGAAACAAATTTCAGAATATTGATCAACTAAGCTACTTTCCGGACACACTCCCAACCTGGTTCTTTAGAACTCCACAGGCGAGAAATAATAACGTTTATGCAATTGGAATATCCGATCCTGATCTAAACGAAGAGGAAGCAACTCGCCAAGCACTTCATAGAGCCAAAACAATGGCTGTACTTTTCAATAATGCAAAAATTCAATATTTCAGAGATGTTTATACTTCTGAGTTTTCTGATAGAGGTCGCAAGCGCTATGGGCAGAGATTTGACACATATTTTAAGGTGTCAGCCACAGGTTATGCAGATAGTACGTGCTTTGCAATAGAGGAGCAACATCTTACACGGTACAATGAAATTATAATGCTAATCAAATACACACCTAGGGATAAAGACAGCACCCTGGAGGCCTCTAACCCAAACCTAATCTCTGCCATTGGCACGGCCCTTTACATAGAAGCTCAGATTGGTGAAGTTTTTGAACCACAAGCTGAATACGAGTTTATTTCTATACTTCAAACACCCGATAAAATAACCGAAAGAGCACACTTCGTTTACACCCAAAGAGGGAACAAGTTCCTGTCCAATTCAGAATTTGATGGACAAATACACGAGTTTCCTCTTTACAGTTATAAATACGCAAATCCATCTTGGCAAAAAAACACAAGCCCCCTGGTAAGCTACAATGGGCTATGGAGTATTTACTCAAAAAAGTTATTGAGACAACTTACATTAGAAACCGAGCAAAATTCAGTATCAATAAGGACTCTAGGGGAGCAATACGTCCCACAATTGAACAACCTTACACGAGAAGTTGCAACAAAAAATTCAAAAATGCTATTAAATGGCATTGAATTTGGTATAGATAGTATTGGATTTGATTTTCAACTAAAAGATCTTTAAATCATTTATGATAAATACTCAATTGGGTTAAACAATAAACTATTGATAGTATGAAAAAGATATCGAAAATAGTGCTTCTAGCATTAGCACTCAATATGCTTGGCACAACCATAACCTCAGCACAAGAATTCACTGAGGTTAACACTAAACAGCTTGGCAATAATATAAACATTGAATACTCAATAATTGGAGAGCAACTCGGACAACAATTCAGTATTAAGCCCAGCTTCTCATTAGACGGTGGTCGCACATTCCAATCCATGCAATCGGTTTCCGGATATGTTGGAGAGAATGTTTCTGGAGGAAAAAATCAGGTTATAATTTGGAATACACTCAACGATATACCAGAACTTAACGGCGAAGTAGTGTTCAAATTAACAGGGAAAACCGAGAGAACAAAACCCCTGGAAGATGACTTTAGTAATGTTACCTTTAAACTAATTAGCTTCCACCGCAAGAACAATAATCAGCTTGAGTTGGTATTAAGCATAACAAACAACGGTGCTACCCGCGATTTAAAACTAATTAACGGCCTAATTACCGTTACTGATTTTAATCGGCGAAGTTTTGATGCACAAAAAGGGAAACTTGGCGAAGTAGTTGGATCACAAAGATACTCAACACCCCAAAGAACAATTAAAGAAGGCGAAACGGTTGATGCAACCTTTACTTTCGATCGAATACCTGATGATTTTAACAGGGTGATGCGGCTTAAAGTTGGAGCTGAGCTGCTCACCTTCTCCAGATTTGGACTAGATAATCTGGATATTAGCGCATTGCAATTCCGCGACTTCCCAATCTCTAACAGTCCTACAACCTCTTTATCATCAACATCAACCAAAACATTTAAAACTACAACCACTGCAAATGTTAATATTCAGGAATCGGTTGCTACAAATCAAGATAAAGACGAAACCCCTCCCGTAATTTCTTTACTTATCCCCGAAGGAATTTCACTAATTGGTAGTGAAGCAACAAGAGGTAAGCCTTTGGCCGGATCGTCAAGCACTTTTGACGATAGACGACTACGATCTATAGGAGCAGCCGATGCGATAACCGTTTCAGAAAGTGAGCTGTACGTGAAAGGAACTGCCAGCGATAAAAGTGACATTTACGAAGTGGTTGTTAATGGACACAACGCAAAAGTGAACTCTGACGGAGAGTTTGAAACCAAGGTACCCCTTAGATTAGGCAAAAACAACATTGTAATCCGCTCAATGGATGTTTTTGAAAATAGCACGGAAAGAAGATTCGTGGTCATCCGTAAAGATGAGCCAGGCCAGCAGGTAGCATCAGGTACCGAGGAGCTAGACATTGTTTTTGATGCTCCCAGATCGCCTCGTTACTATGCTCTGGTAGTTGGGGTAAACGAGTATCCCGATGATGGCATTGCTTCTTTAGCAAACCCGGTTAGAGACGCAGCAAAGCTAGCTAAAACATTAGCTAACCACTATACGTTTGAGGCAAGAGATATTACATTCGTAAAGAATCCAACAAGAAGTGAGCTTATTGACGAGCTCGATAAAATTACACGAAGGGTAACTAAGAACGATAACCTTTTAATTTTCTTTGCTGGTCATGGTTACTTCGATACAGAAACAGAGTTTGGGTACTGGCTCCCCTCCGATGCAGCAGCATCGAGCACAGGAAACTGGATTGCAAATAGCCAGCTGAAGGATTACGTTGCTGCGATTAAAAGCAAGCACACCCTGCTAATTGCTGACGCATGCTTCTCGGGTGGCATATTCAAAACTCGTAAAGCTTTTCCTGAATCCCCTGAGGAGGTAGATAACATGTATGAGCGCAAGAGCAGAAAGGCCATGACAAGTGGTGCACTTACCGAAGTGCCCGATGAGAGCGTATTTATTAGGCATCTTGTAAAAAGACTTGAAGAGAACACTGTCGATTACTTAACGGCGGAGGAACTCTTTAGTAGTTTTAAAACAACTGTAATGAACAGCAGCCCAACAGTTCCGCTATATGGCGATATAAAAGGAACAGGCGATGAAGGTGGAGACTTTGTTTTTGTTAGAAAATAAAAAGCATTTTATAGAATACCCCTATTAACTTAATTCTTCTATACCCCAAAGCCCCATTTTAGCCTTGGGGTTTTTTGCACGTGAATACTTATTGGAAATTGCCCATTCATAACAATCAGGTAATTAATTAATCCAAAATCATCATACTAATCTATAGTATTAGTACATTCAAAAAACTTCTACAAAATCAGATTTATACTTATAAAAAATT
>JBKHAH010000128.1:0-6450 GCA_046542995.1 Bacteroidales bacterium | reverse complement strand
GAATCTTCGGAGCTATGTTTAAACTGAACTGACTTTCCCGTTGTTGGGTTGAAAAGGTTAAGCCCTTCGCTAGAAGTACCTACCCACAAATTCCCTTTATCATCATCGTTAATACAAATAATCCGCTCCTGCGATAATGACTCAGATGGGTCAATATCAGAAGGTAAGTACGTAGTAAAAGTTCTACCATCGTCATTTAATCTGGACAAACCATCCCCTGTTGTACCAACCCACAAAACACCCTCTTTATCAATATGTAAACACCTTACCCTGTTACTAGCCAAAGATTCATTATCCTTAAAATTATGCGTAAAATGCGTAGATTCAGAAGCAGCATTTGTACAATGCTTATACAATCCTGCACCATCAAATCCAACCCATATATTCCCTTTAGTATCCTTTTTTATTGCTGTAGCATAATCTGTTGACAAACCATTTTTAAGCTTAATGTTAAACGGAAGTTGACTTACGGTGTGATTATGTGGGTTAAGAATGGCCAATCCATCGCCATAGGTAGCAACAATAATATTTCCGTTGATATACTCTGCCAAAGATCTTACAGAAGAAGGAGGTAGATTATCGCCCGTTTTAGAGCGATTACGATATGGCATGAACTTAGAGTATTTTTTTCTAAACTTACTCAAACCATCTCTATATGTTCCTACCCAAACAATACCCGAGTAATCCTCCATTATGCATCTTACTAAGTTACTGCTAATACTGTAGGGATCACTGGAATTAAAATTGTATGTTGTAAAATATTTCTCATCTGGCAAGAAGCGCTGTAGCCCCCCATAAGTAGCCAGCCATATAACATCTTCATCATCAATATAAATATCAAGCACTGAATTATGTGCCAAAGAATTATCATTCTGATCATTATGATGATAATGATTAAAGCGGCCCTCCTCAGTATTAATCTTTACAATTCCAGAATCCTCAACGCTAATCCAAAGATTTCCAGTTGAATCTTCACTAATGCAAAAAACCAGCTTTTTAAAGAGTTCATGCTCGGTTTTAAGTAAATTTGATATGTGAGTAAACTCTCCATTCTGTAGATTTAACAATGCCATGCCATTGTTTGTACCAACAAGTATCTGGTTATTTGATGTTACATGTATTGCACGAACAGTATTTCCAGGTAAACTCGATGGATCTGTAGGATTGTGTTTGAAATTCTTAAACACCCCAGTTGATGCATTCAAAACACTTAATCCGGAATTGGCAGTACCTACTAAAACATTCCCCTCTGCATCATCATTTATACTCATCACTAAATTACCTGCAAGACTTTCTGGGTTATCTTTGTCGTGAGTATAAGATTGAAATGAATAGTCATCATAGCTGAATTGATTAAGGCCTCCACCTAATGTACCTATCCACAAGTTCTCGTTTCGGTCAACATGTAAAGCAATTATTCTATTGTTTGAAAGGCTGGTGCTGTCGTCAGGGTTATTACGAAACACATTGAATTGATGACCATTATAACGATTCAAACCATCCTCGGTCCCAAACCACATATAGCCCTTTGAATCCTGAATAGCGCTGTAAACTGTGCTTTGTGACAATCCATCGTAAATGGATACCCTATCAAATTCAATTCTTAATGCCTGCCCACATACCGTATTAAAAGGACCAATCAAAAGACAAACAAAAAGCGCAATGGCATAAAAAAAATAGTTCTTTTTCATAAAGTATGAATAATAATAAAGGTAAAGGAGAGCCTCATAGACAAATATAAACTAATGTGTATTAAAAAGTCGTTTAATTCCAAACTTTTTTCCTTATTAAAGAACGTTAGAGCCTTTCCCATATCCTTTTTATTGTTTTACACCTAAAAAAGAATCAGTTATCAAAAAAGAATCATTATAAACAACAAGGTAGTTGCGCTACATCAGTAATTTGAATATATTTGGTGAAAAGTATCACTACGCTATTTGTAAATTGCTAACCTAATGCAATACGTGAGAACTTTTACTATTATACTAATAACATGCCTCACCCAAGTGCTCAATTCCTTAGGTCAGGAACAAATTAATCTTAGCCCATCAAAAAGGCTGTCGCAATATCCAATAGAATCATGGAGCATGGACGAAGGGTTACCCTCTGACATGACAATAAAAATACTACAAGACTCCACCGGGTACTTATGGTTTGCAACTTACAAGGGAATTGCCCAGTTCGATGGGGTAAACTTTTCAAATTACAACCATACCACCTCCGCTGCAATAAAATCAGTAACCATTCAGGATTTAACTCAGGATGCCGAAGGCAACCTCTGGTTTGCCAGCCAAAGGGGAGTTGCTAAGTTCTCAGATAATAGTTTTACAACCCCCGAAGGATTAGATGGTCTCAGCAATATTAGCGTAGAGGCAATATACTTTGATAGCACCAGTAATACTATCTGGCTCGGAACAACAAGCGATGGCCTATTCCGATACAATTATAAAATTTTGGAACCTTTGCCAAGTTTCCTTGAACTAACACACAGCGTAATTAAAGAAATAAAAAGCGATAGTAACGGGAATATTTGGATTGGCACACAATGGGGCGAGGTAATAAAGTATGACGGAAAATCATTCCATTTGGTTGCAACAAATAGAATTATGGGTGGAATAGAAGCATTCTACTTCACCAACAGAGACTCAACATTTTGGGTTGCTGCCCAACAGGGCATTTTTAAACTCGAAGACAATGAGCTAAAAATTCAAACCAACATCCCCATTAAACAAGCAAATGCGATTATTGAGGATAACCATAAAACCTTATGGGTGGGAACAGACAATGGCCTGTTTCGCTACAATCTGAAAACAAGAAAATTGGATTCACTTAAGGAGGAAACAGGGATCCCAAATAATTTAATTCGTGATATCTTTCCTGACAAAGAAGGGAACCTTTGGGTGGCTACATACAGAAGGGGAATGTTTAAACTTACAGACGGTGCCGTTACAAGCTTCTCAACGTCAGAAGGGTTAAGTTCTAATATAATTACTACAATTGCCCAAAAAGACTCCGATACTTTCTACATTGGTGATGAAATGGGTACTATTAACATACTTACAGCAGATGGTATCAGTAGATTAAACTTGAAACATAACATTGCCCAAAACAGGCTTAAAAACTTATATATTGATTCAAAAAATAATCTTTGGATAAGCACCTACATGGGATTGCTAAAAAGGGAACCCAATGGCAATGAGATGCTCCTTAACTACCAAACCGGCTTCCCTACAGAAACTATCCGATTGGTGTTTGAAGATTCACGTAAAAATATTTGGGTGGGAACACGAACCATGGGTCTATTTAGAATAAAACCCAATGGCGAGATAATTGATGTATTTGACAGAGAAACAGGACTTTCGTCTAACTACATAATGCATGTAACAGAGGATAAACTTGGACGCATAGTTGTTTCTACAAAGAATGGCATTAACATTATTGAGAACTACATGGTAACTAAAGTTATAAGCATGGAAAACGGGTTACCAAGTAACTTCACCTTTAATGTTTACATTGATAATGAAAATATTTACTGGGCATCATCAAATGATGGTATTTTCAGGATAGAAAATGATCAGAATATATTTGTTTTCAATACGGAGAATGGGCTATTTGATAATGTGCTATTTGATATTCTTGAGGATAATCATGGGTATTTCTGGATTCCATCTGATATAGGCATTGCTCGTATTTCTAAAAATGAGCTGAACGATTTTGCCGGGGGTGAGACGAATGGATACTCCTATAGTATTTACGACCGAAGCGATGGGATGAAAGAATCCCGCTGTATAGGTGCCACAAAATCAATAAAAACAACTAACGGCAATTTTGCTATTACAACAAGCGGAGGAGTGGCATTTGTTAACCCTAGTAATATAGCTCAGGATGAGGTTTCAGTAAAAACTATAATTGAAAGAATTATTGTTGGCGAAGAAGAATTTAAATCGAATGAAAAGGTTGAAGTCCTGCCATCCAATGATCATATTAGCATTCAGTTCACAGCCTTTAATTATAAATCATCTAAAAAAATTGCGTTTCGCTACAAATTAAGTCCTTTTGATAATGAATGGATTGAATCAGATGAGACCCGAACAGCCAGATACACAAATTTGCCTCCAGGTGAATACACATTCCACGTTCAATCAACTTTAGACAAAAGCAAATGGAGCAACGATACCGCCAAAGCAACAATAATTGTTCATGAGAGTTGGTGGCAGACCTGGTGGTTTATAACAAGCATGGCCCTACTATTTAGCATGTTTCTATTTTTAATATATAAAGCCAGAACATACACGGTAAAGAGACAGAAACAAGAATTGGAAAGGCTTGTGAAGGTTAGAACAGCATTAATCGCAGATCAAAAGAGGGAGCTTGAGATGCAAGCCGAGGAACTTGAAAAACTTTCAATAGTTGCCAGCCATACAGATAATGCAATCCTAATTACATCTCCACAAGGAGATATTCAGTGGGTTAACGAATCGTTCACCAGAATTTACGGTTACACCGTTGAAGAGTTCATTGAGGCGAAACACAAGAACCTTGCCAAGGTAAGCAAAGACCCCAACATACAGCACTTAATTCAAAAGTGCATTGATACGCATCAGCCAGTAAACTATACAATTGAAGTTGCCGCTAAAGACGGCAAGAAAATATGGATTCAAACCTGCCTCACACCCATTAAGAATGAAGCTGGCAAAGTTATTTCAATTGTTGCCATTGATTCCGATATTACAGCATTAAAAAATGCTGAGCAGGAAATGATTAACATGAATGATGAGATTGTAACTCAGGCCGAAGCAATACTACAGCAAAATGAGGAGATTCAAACTCAACGCGACGAGTTGGAACAAATAAACAACCTGCTGATAAAGCACACGCAAAATATTGAGGCAAGTATATGGTACGCCCACACCATACAGAAAGCAATACTTCCAACCAAGCAAAGCCTTAACCAACACTTTGAAAGTTTTGTGGTTTTTAAACCAAGAGACATTGTTAGCGGCGATTTTTACTGGTATATAGATCTCACAAAAAAAGATGAGTTAACTCCAAAAGTTTTAGTTGCTGTTGTTGACTGTACCGGGCACGGTGTTCCTGGCGCACTAATGAGCATGATTGGAAGCCGACTACTCAGCGAAATTGTAAACGAAAGGCATGTTACTGACCCTGCTAGTATTCTGATGCAGCTAAACAAGCTAGTGAACGTTGTTCTCAAACAGGATTCTGAGGACAGCATTGACGGTATGGACATTGCCCTTTGCCATGTTGAACTAAACAAGAATAGTGTTGACATTACCTTTGCCGGAGCAAACCGGCCGCTTTATATTCTCGAAAAAGATGCCAACGAGATTGTCACCATAAAAGGGAACAGGAAAACCATAGGAGGTATAATGCCAGATATTGATGCCGAATTCACTAACAAAACAGTAACCCTTAAAAAAGGCGATATGATAATAATGAACTCCGATGGTTATACGGATCAAAACAGAGCAGACGGGAAAAAATTCTCAGTTTCCTCATTTCATAAATTACTTATTGAAAACGCTAACCAACCGTTGGAGAACCTGGAAGAGATTATTGACATTCGCTTTGACGAATATAGGGGTGCTGAATCTCAACGTGATGATACGACCGTTTTAGGCATTAAATTTTAAGAATCTTTTTTAGAAACTCAGCATGAAAGATATCATAAGGCAACTATATAATAAACACTCATTTTCGAAAAGAATTACAAAAAATATAGTGATTGGAAGCAAGAACGTAGCTGTAATGCTCACAAATGGGCAAATAGGGGTATGCTCCACGTTAGGTAAAGAAATAAACCAACCAGCT
Organism: Bacteroidales bacterium; assembly: GCA_046542995.1. Taxonomy (GTDB): domain Bacteria; phylum Bacteroidota; class Bacteroidia; order Bacteroidales; family Tenuifilaceae; genus Perlabentimonas. The sequence continues at coordinate 618 of JBKHAH010000128.1, read as the reverse complement.
GAAGATATTCTCAAGAAACCCGATTTCACCTCATATGAACACAGAATACTTGTAAATGCCTGGGTGAATGCTTGTGCAAATTACAACATGAGTATTTGTGGTAATTCCGATATTTACAATGCCATTAACTTAAGTAGCTACTCAAATATTGTTATGGTAGGCTACTTTAAATCGCTCATACAGAAACTATCCGATAGCAACATTAAGGTAACCGTATTCGACCTAAACGAGGAGGACAAGCCCGTTGAGCCCATTCAAAATCAAAAGGAGAGCATCCGTAATGCTGAATGCATAATATTAACAGCCACTTCGCTAGCTAACTCAACCTACAGCAGCATTTTATCAAATGTATCTGCTTCATCTAACACTTTTATTCTAGGTCCATCTACGCCATTATCTCCATTAATGTTTGAGCATTTACCCATTACCGGGCTTTTTGGCGCTCGCTTTAAACCATTCGATTACAATGTGTTAAACTCCATTGCTCAAGGAGGTGGAACAAGGTCTTTCCTTGACAGGATGGAAAAAGTTTGGGTGAGTAATGATGAATCAAAAAAAAAATAACGACCAAAATGCAGTGAGCCTACCCAGTAAACTTGGATAGGCTCTTATTATTAA
>JBKHAH010000036.1:0-30226 GCA_046542995.1 Bacteroidales bacterium | reverse complement strand
TTCCATGTAAATATTAAAAACTACCGTATAGATTTTATATAATTTCTCGATAATGCTTACATTCTAATACTATTCCTTAAAAATACTGTACCAGTTCAGACAATTAATAATAAAGAAGTTTTTTTATTCAATAGTTTTCAACATTCATAAATTTTGCCCTCCCATTTAGCTAACTTTGAGAGTATAATTTTTCGCCCTTAGCAAACCTTTTAAAACGCTGTAAATCAAACAATGAGTAATTTTATCCACTTACATGTTCACACCCAGTACTCCATCCTCGATGGCGCATCAAACATTAAGGGGCTGGTAGATAGAGCCAAGGCTTTAGGAATGAAAGGAATTGCCATTACAGACCATGGCAATATGTTTGGTGTGAAGGAATTTGTTAATACCGTGGGTAAAGTTAACTCACCTATACTAGCTGATATAAAGGCTGCTGAAGCGGAAATAAAAAAATTGCAAGATTCTGGTGAGAGTCCTTCAGATGACCTTAAGAACAAGCTAACACAAGCCAAGGACAAACTTTTTAAACCCATTATTGGCTGCGAGGTTTATGTGGCTTCAAAAAGTCGTCGCGACCGTTCCGATAAAGACGACAGGGGCGGTAATCACCTTATACTTCTGGCCAAAAACAAAACGGGTTACCATAATTTAACCAAAATGGTATCCTACTCATGGACAGAAGGTTTTTACTACAAACCCCGCATCGATAAGGAGCTGCTTAGAAAATACAACGAGGGCATTATCGTAACATCGGCTTGCTTAGGAGGAGAAATTCCTCAAGCAATAATTAAGGGCGATATAGCCGAGGCCGAAAGGGTTATTCAAGAGTTTGTTGATATTTTTGGCGATGATTTTTATCTTGAGGTCATGCTGCATCCTGTTAAACCGGGTGGACATGCCGAAGACACATACCTTGAACAGCAAAAAACAAATAGGGTAATTCTTGACTTGGCCAAAAAGACCGGCGTTAAATGCATTGCTACAAACGACGTACACTTTATTAATGCGGAAGATGCCGAGGCGCACGACAGGCTAATCTGCCTTAACACAGGCAAGGAGCTTGACGACCCTAAACGGATGCGCTACACAAAACAGGAGTATCTCAAAAGCGAGGCCGACATGCTATCCCTTTTCCCTGATAATGCCGAGTGCATAAACAATACCATGGAGATAGCCAGCAAAGTGGAACCATACTCGCTCGATCAAACTCCCATCATGCCCGACTTTGAGTTACCCCAAGGATTTACTGACGATAACGAGTACCTAAGGCACCTTTCATACGAAGGGGCCCGAATGAGATGGGGCGAGAATTTATCCGATGAAATTACTGAGCGCCTCGATTTTGAACTTTCTGTTATTGCTGGCATGGGATTCCCAAGCTACTTCCTTATCGTTTGGGATTTTCTTAAAGCTGCTCGCGAAATGGATGTGTCCGTTGGGCCTGGCAGGGGATCAGCCGCGGGTTCTGCCGTTGCTTACTGCCTGAGAATTACTGACATTGACCCCATTAAGTACAATCTTCTGTTTGAGCGTTTCCTTAATCCAGAGCGTATTTCCATGCCCGATATCGACATTGATTTTGACGAGGATGGTCGCGAACAGGTGTTACAGTGGGTGGTTAAGAAGTACGGTAAGGAACGAGTGGCACACATCATAACCTTTGGTACCATGGCTGCCAAGATGGCCATTCGCGATGTTGCCAGGGTACAGAAACTGCCCCTCTCTGAAGCAAACCGAATTGCCAAGCTGGTTCCTGAAAGACCAGGAACAACCCTGCAAAAAGCTTACAAAGAGGTTCCGGAGCTGCTACAATGTAAAAAATCGCCCGACGAGCTGATTCGTACAACCCTACAATACGCCGAGGTGCTTGAAGGTTCGGTGAGGCAGACTGGCGTTCATGCCTGCGGCATTATAATTGGGCGTAACAACCTTGAGGAGCATATTCCAATATCAATTAATAAGGATGCCGACCTCTACGTTACCCAGTACGATGGCAAGCATGTTGAGGATGTTGGCCTTCTGAAAATGGACTTTTTGGGACTGAAAACACTCTCAATTATTAAAGATGCTCTGGTATTCATTAAAGAATCGAAAGATATTGAGATAGATATAAACGCTATACCTTTAGACGATAAGGCAACATTTGAACTCTACGCACGCGGCGATACCACAGCGCTTTTCCAATTTGAATCGCCCGGCATGAAGAAGTACTTGAGGGGACTAAAACCCAACAGGTTTGAAGATTTAATTGCCATGAATGCGCTTTACCGGCCGGGGCCACTAGAGTATATCCCAAATTTTATAAACCGTAAGCATGGCAGGGAGAAGATTGTGTACGATATACCTGAAATGGAGGAGTACTTAAAGGACACATATGGCATTACGGTGTACCAGGAGCAGGTGATGCTCCTTTCTCAAAAGCTTGCAGGCTTTACCAAAGGGCAAGCCGACTCGCTTAGGAAAGCAATGGGTAAAAAGCTGAAGGATGTAATGGCTAAGCTAAAAGCCCAATTTATTGATGGCTGTCTTGAGAGGGGGTACGATAAGAAGAAGGTGGAGAAAATTTGGAGCGATTGGGAAGCCTTTGCCCAGTATGCCTTTAATAAATCGCATTCAACCTGCTACGCATACGTATCGTACCAAACAGCATTCCTAAAAGCACACTACCCCAGTGAGTTTATGGCCGCTGTACTCAGCCGTAATCTTTCAGACATAAAGAAGATTACACTTTTTATGGATGAGTGCCGACGCATGGGTATTCAGGTGCTGGGCCCCGATGTGAACGAGAGTAATTACAAATTTACCGTAATGCCCAATGGCGATATCCGGTTTGGGCTTGGCGCAATTAAGGGTGTTGGCGAAAACGCCGTTAACAACATCATTCAAACGCGTAAGAATGGCAATTACAAAGATATTTTTGATTTTGTTGAGAGGGTAAACCTTCAAACTGTTAACAAGAAGAACATGGAGGCGCTGGCACTTGCCGGAGGATTTGATAATCTGGGAAATATTGACAGGGCTCAGTTTTTTGGTCAGGACGACAAGGGGATAACGTTCATTGAGCAGCTTACGAGGTATGGAGCCAAGGCTCAGCAAGAAAAAAACAACGTACAGCAAACCCTCTTTGGCAGCATGGAGTCGGGTTTTGAACTGCAAAAACCACAGGTTCCAAAGGTTGATGGCTGGACCAAAATAGAAAACCTCAACAAGGAGAAGGAGCATATAGGTATCTACCTTTCAGCTCATCCACTTGACGATTACAAGCTAGAAATTGACAGCTTTTGCAATACTACATTAACCGAGCTTCAGGATCCCGAATCGCTTAACGGAAGAGACCTGACCTTTGCAGGAATTGTGTCCAGCGCAAAAATTCTCCCAACAAAAAAAGGGACACTTTACGGTCGCCTAACTATTGAAGACTTCACCGACTCGTATGAAATTGTACTATTTGGTAAAGATTTTGAGAATTTTCGCAAATTCTTTTACACCAACTACTCCCTTTTTGTTAAGGGTAAGTTTGAACCGAATCGTTTTAGACAGGGTGAGCTGGAGCTCTCAATTAAAAGTATTCACATGCTTTCAGATGTAAGGGAGGAGTTCGTTAAAAAACTTACCATATCGCTTATGGTTAATGAGGTTAACGAGCAGCTGGTTGAGGATATTCGATGCCTGACAGATGAAAACAAGGGTAAAGTACAGCTAAACCTAAAGGTGTTTGACCCCAAGAGCAAGATTAGTTTAAACATGTTTTCCCGCACATACAGGGTTGATGTTAGTAACAAACTGGTTGAGCATCTGCATAAAATGGATGTTAACTTTAAGGTAAATTAAACTTTCATAACTGAGTTTATTGATTGCTGAAACTTTTTTGAAAAGAATCTGTTATATTTACAATGAAAATTTGTTAAACCATTTAAAAATCAAACTATGGCACTAGAAATTACCGATGCTAATTATGAGGAAACTGTACTTAAATCAGATAAGCCCGTTCTACTTGACTTCTGGGCAGAATGGTGTGGACCATGCCGCATGGTAGCTCCTTTTGTTGAGCAAATATCTGAAGAGTTTGAAGGGAAAGCTGTTGTTGGCAAGGTTGATGTTGACAACAACCCTGGCGTTGCAGCAAAATTTGGTATTCGCAACATCCCAACCATCCTGTTCTTTAAGAATGGTGAGGTAGCCGACAAGCAAGTAGGTGCTGTACCAAAGAACACCTTGGTTTCAAAACTTGAAGCATTATTATAGGCACCAACAACTCTTGCTATTCCTAGCATAACGATTAAACTATTACAATGCGAGTATGTGTTTTTTGCGCCTCCAGCGAAAAGGTATCTGATGTTTATTTTGATGAAACCCGAGTAGTTGCCAAAGAGCTTGTAACTGCTGGTGCCACCATTGTTTATGGTGGTGGCTCAGTGGGTCTCATGGGGCATCTAGCCGATACTGCCATTGCTCTGGGTGGAGATGTGGTTGGGGTACTTCCCGTATTCATGGATAAAGTGGAGTGGGGACACAAGAAGTTAACCCACCTGCACCTGGTGAAAGATATGCGAGAGCGCAAAAAGCAGCTTATAAGAGATGTAGATGCCGTGGTTGCACTCCCCGGCGGGTGCGGAACCTTAGAGGAGCTTATGGAGGTATTTACACTGAAACGACTTGGCAAATTCACAAAACCCATTGTTGTACTAAACACCAATGGGTTTTACACACATTTAGAGCAGCTTATTGAGAAGATGATTGAAGAAAAGTTCTTACGAACCGAACATCGGGACATTTGGCAGGTTGTTAGCAAGGCTACGGATATTATTCCTGCCATAAAATCTGCCCCCGCCTGGGACGAATCGGCCATTGAGTTTGCAAAAGTTTAACGGCTACTCACCCTATTTCTATAAGTAAACAGTTTGCTATCACCAATCTCATCGTAAGAAAAAAGTTCCCCATTAAAAACGGGTGCCTTTACACCATCCCCAAAAAAGTTATTCCCAACAAACACCCTGGCCTCATCCCAGAACCTCTTCTTAACAAAGCTGTTAATTAGCATAGCACCCCCTTCAATTATCAATGAAACAACTCCTCGCTCATACAGCTCTTTCAGAACCTGGCCTTCTGGCCCTTTTGCAAAGTCGATGGTTTGTAACTCCATGTTTGGGATTGAAGCAAAGGTTGCCTTTTGCGATGAAGCCCTAGAGTTATTACCAATAAAAACCAATGTAGGCATAGAGCCATCGTACACCTTATAATCAGGCGAAAGCCTGAGTGTTCTGTCAAGCACAACTCTTAGTGGGCTTCGGCCACTCCATTCGCGTACATTAAGGCGAGGGTTATCCTTCTCAACTGTATTTGTACCTATTAAAATAGCCTGCTCCTCGCTTCTCCAACGATGAACAACAGTTCTTGCCAGCTCGTTAGTTATCCATACTGGGGCTATTGGGTCGGTGGGCTTTCTAACAGCATCAATAAAGCCATCGAGGGTTTGAGCCCATTTTAAAATAACGTAAGGACGCTTCTTTACATGGTAAACAAAAAACCTACGGTTTAACTCCTTCGCCTCCTTCTCAAGCACGCCAACCGTTAAGGAAATCCCTACTTTTTTAAGAACATCAATGCCCCTACCCTGCACCTTGGGGTTAGGGTCCTTTGTGGCAATAACCACTCGTTTTATTCCCGACTCAATAATAAGGTCGGTACAAGGGGGCGTTTTGCCAAAGTGTGAGCAAGGCTCAAGTGATACGTAAAGTGTTGCCCCCTTTAGCTCATCAGTATCCTTAACTGAGGTGATTGCCATTCGCTCAGCATGATCCATTCCGTACTCTTTATGATATCCCTCGGCTATAATCTTGTTATCTTTCACTATAACACAACCAACCATTGGGTTTGGAGCCACATTACCCATTCCGTTCGATGCCAGCTCGAGGCAACGATTCATGTATAGCCTGTCAAGTATCGGTTGTTCCATATTAATTACGTATTTTTGAAATGATAAAAACTACTGTTAATGAATCAATACAGCATTTACAAAACATACAAAAACCTTGTTGCAGAATTAAGCAATACCTACTCAAAAAGAGAAGCCGAATCGCTTTCGCGAATACTTATTGAGCATATTTCGGGTTATAAACCTCACCAGATTATAACGAGCAATGAAACAACCTTAAGCAGCACCCAATTCAACAAGATGCAAACTTCCCTTTCGCAGCTAAAGTTACAAAAGCCAATTCAATATATCCTTGGTCAAGCTGAGTTTTTTGGAATTAATATAGATGTAAACGAGAACGTACTTATCCCCCGCCCCGAAACCGAGGAGTTGGTTCAATGGGTTATTTCAGAAAATAATTTGAATACGCCCAGGATTCTTGATATTGGAACTGGTTCTGGTTGCATAGCAATTGCATTAGCTAAGCACATTCCCAATGCTAAGGTTTTTGCAATAGACTATAGCGCAGGAGCTCTGAAAGTAGCTGAACAAAATGCTAAGATAAATGAAGTTGATGTAACATTCTTTGAATGCGATATACTAAATACTCCTGAGCGCATTAGCGGCTCCCCTTTTGATATTATTATTAGCAACCCCCCGTACGTTCGTGAGAGTGAAAAAGCATTAATGCAAGCAAACGTTCTGGATAACGAGCCCGAGCTGGCTCTTTTTGTTAAAGATAACAACCCACTGATTTTTTATGAGGCGATAGTAAAATTTGCAACAAGTAATCTTAAACCATGCGGTAAAGTTTATTGCGAAATAAACGAGGCGCTGGGTAAACAAACTAAAGAAGTTTTTCTGAAATATGGCTTTAACCATACTGAAATCAGGAAAGATATAAATAGCAAGGATAGAATGTTAAAATGTAGCCATTAAAAAGCTTTCCAAAAGTATAAAAAAAATAGCGGGGATAACTGAACACACAGCACTCCCCGCTTTTTATGTTAATTTAGTAATAGCTATTAAAATATATGGTATGAAACTGCAACACCCACAGTAACAACCGAAGCCATAACCATTAATTTAATTAGAATGTTAAGGCTGGGTCCGGAAGTATCCTTAAATGGATCACCAACCGTATCGCCAATAACGGTTGCTTTATGGGCTTCAGAACCTTTACCACCGCAATGACCTTCCTCTACGTATTTCTTGGCATTATCCCATGCACCACCGGCGTTAGCCATAAATATTGCCAGAGCAAAACCGCTTGTAATGGTACCCAATAGCAATCCGGCAATACCAGGTACACCAAACACTAAACCAACAATTACAGGGATAAACAAAGCAGCTAGCGACGGTATAAGCATCTCTTTTTGTGCACCTTTGGTTGATATCTCAACGCAACGAGCATAATCAGGTTCCGCTTTCCCTTCCATAATTCCTGGTATATTCTTAAACTGTCGGCGAACCTCATCAACCATTTTTTGCGCTGCACGTCCAACGGCATTCATTGTCATGCCACTAAACAGGAATACAGCCATTACACCGAGGAACATTCCCACAATTACAGTTGGGTTCATTAGGTGAATTTCGTAATGATGAACAAAATCAATAAACGCTGCATCAATTGCCGGTACATCGTTAATAAGTTCCTGGGGACGGTCGAGGAATTTTACGAACATCATTCTTACCTCCTCAAAATACGAGGCTAACAGGGCAAGTGCCGTAAGTGCCGCACTACCAATAGCAAAACCTTTGCCAGTTGCAGCAGTTGTATTTCCCAGGGCATCTAAGGCATCTGTTCTTTTACGAACTTCGGGCCCTAAAGCGCTCATCTCTGCATTACCCCCTGCATTATCGGCAATTGGGCCGTAAGCATCAGTTGCTAGGGTAATGCCTAAAGTTGATAGCATTCCAACAGCAGCAATACCTATACCATAAAGACCATAGTTTAGATTTGCAACATCAAAGTTAAAGTTTGTTGCAAAAGCGAAAGATAAGGTAATGGCAACAACAATAATTCCAAGAGGAACAGCTGCTGAGATAAGTCCTGTTCCAACACCGCTAATAATAACAGTAGCAGGACCAGTTGAACTAGATTCTGCAATTTTTTGAGTTGGGCGGTATGCTGACGCTGTAAAATATTCTGTTGATTGGCCAATGCCAATTCCTGCAACAAGCCCAATTACAATTGAGCCCCATATTCCTATATAATTAGGTAGCTGTAAGTAGTATAGTATCCCAAATGAAAAAATAACAATAAGAATGGCACTTATATTCACGCCAAATCCAAGCGATTTTAGCAGCTGTTTTTGCGTGGCACCCTCCCTTGTGCGAACCATGAACACACCTGCAATTGAAAGTATTGTTCCTACAGCAGCAATTAGCATTGGTGCAATAACGGCATTATTTTGAATTTCGGCATCGTAATTCATAAAGGCGGCTGCACCCAATAGCGCAGTTGCAAGAATTGACGCGGCGAACGATTCAAAAAGGTCGGCTCCCATGCCAGCAACATCACCCACGTTATCACCTACGTTATCGGCAATGGTTGCAGGGTTGCGAGGGTCATCCTCAGGGATATTTGCCTCCACCTTACCAACCAGGTCGGCTCCAACATCGGCCGCTTTGGTATAAATACCTCCACCTACACGGGCAAAAAGTGCCTGTGTAGATGCACCCATACCAAAGGTTAGCATTACCGCGGTTATGGTCATAAGTTTATAGCCTCCTTCCATCTCAGGGATAAAGTAGTTTAGCACCACAAACCAGATAGAAATATCGAGCAGAACAAGCCCTACAACAACCAGACCCATAACAGCACCGCTACGGAAAGCTAATTTTAAACCACCATCAAGCGATGTTCTGCAAGCATTAGCTACACGGCCAGAGGCAAACGTGGCGGCCTTCATTCCGAAGTAACCTGCCAAACCGGAGAAAGCACCTCCAGTAATAAATGCGAATGGAACCCAAGGGTTTTGGACTCCAAGACCGTAAGCTAAAATTGAAAAGATTACTGTTATCACTAAAAACACAATGATAACAATTTTGTACTGCTGCCTTAAGTATGCACTCGCTCCTTTGCGAACGTGCGCAGCAATTCTTTTCATTGTATCTGTCCCTTCATCGGCCTTCATCATCTGGGCAAAAAAGCGCCAGGCAAAACCTAATGCCAATAAGGAGGCAAAGGGGACTAACCAAAACAACGGGTTTCCAATCATTTTCTTCGTTTTAAGATTAAGGTTAAACAATTTTAAAAATAATTGCCGAAATTACGTGTGATACAGAACAATCACAAATATTTAATGAGCTTTTTTCTTAAAAATTACAAATTATAGAAAACTATCTATGCTGGATGCTTTAAAGGGCAATTAAAGTATCACGGGTTACAATAAATTTTACAAATTAAAAGAGGGTGTCTAAAAAGGAATATTCCCGTCATTGCTTTATTATGCGCAAAACTTGTAAGTACGCTTTCGCAATAACGTTTTGAGACTTTTTAGACACCCTCATTGCGTATGATTGGAGAATATAGCTACATGCTATAAAAATCGTTCCCCTTATCGTCAATCAGAATAAACGCGGGGAAGTTCTCTACCTCAATGCGGTATATTGCCTCCATGCCCAGCTCAGGATATTCAAGCAGCTCAACTTTACGAATATTCTCCTGAGCCAATATTGCAGCAGGCCCCCCAATGCTGCCCAAATAAAAACCACCATACTTTTTGCAAGCATCGGTAACAACCTGACTTCGGTTCCCCTTCGCAATCATTATCATACTTCCTCCATGGCTCTGGAATAAATCAACGTACGAATCCATTCGTCCGGCAGTAGTTGGACCAAAAGAGCCCGAGGGCATACCGGGTGGAGTTTTTGCCGGTCCGGCATAGTAAATTGGATGATCCTTGATATACTGAGGCAACCCCTCTCCGCTTTCGATACGCTCTTTAAGCTTCGAATGGGCAATATCACGACCAACTATTATAGTTCCATTAAGCGATAGGCGAGTCCCCACAGGATGCTTGGACATCTGGGCGAGTATCTCCCTCATTGGTTTATCTAAATCGATTTTTACGGCACCGTTAACATCAGCCTTACGCATCTCTTCAGGGATAAAACGTCCCGGATTATTATCGAGCTTCTCTACCCAAATACCATCCTTATTAATTTTTGCCATAATATTCCTGTCGGCAGCACAGGAAACCCCCATGCCAACAGGGCACGATGCTCCATGACGAGGCAACCTGATAATTCGAATATCCAACGCAAAATACTTCCCTCCAAACTGAGCGCCAATTCCTAACTTATATGCAGCATCTAAAACTTTTTTCTCTAAAGCAGTATCACGAAATGCCTGCCCTCCTTCGTTACCCTCGCTGGGTAAATTATCAAGATACTTCGCCGAAGCCAGCTTAACTGTTTTGAGGCATGCTTCAGCTGATGTTCCTCCAATTACAAAGGAAATATGGTACGGTGGGCAAGCGGCTGTACCCAAAGTTTTCATTTTCTCAACCAGAAAAGCCTCTAACTTTTGGGGATTAAGCAGGGCTTTGGTTTGCTGGAATAGCATGGTTTTATTTGCTGACCCACCTCCCTTTGCTACAAAAAGGAATTTGTACTCATCGCCACTAACAGCATGAATATCAATTTGTGCAGGCAGATTTGTGCCTGAGTTTTTCTCCTTATACATATCCAGCGGGATGGTCTGCGAGTAGCGCAGATTCTCCTCGGTATAGGTTTTGTACACACCCAGCGAGAGAGCCTCCTCATCGCCTCCGCCTGTCCACACCTGCTGCCCTTTCTTGGCAACAATGGTTGCAGTTCCAGTATCCTGACAGAATGGTAGCTGACCCTTTGCCGATATTTCGGCATTCTGAAGCATGGTTAACGCCACATACTTATCGTTCTCACTAGCCTCAGTATCTTTTAGTATATCGCCCATTTGCTGCAGATGCTCCGTACGAAGCATAAACGAAACATCTCGTAACGCTGTCTTGGCGAGTTGGGTTAGACCTTCAGGCTTAATTTTTAAGATGGGCTTTCCATCAAACTCATCAACAGAAATATGCTCCTTTGTAAGCAGATAGTAATTAGTTTTGTCTTCCCCAAGGGGAAAAGGCTCATAGTACTTAAAATCTGGTGTAGGCATGGGTTTTGTTTTTAGGTTAGGTTTACTCTATCGTTATTATTAACCGTAGAATTTATTAAGTAGAATTTCACCTGTTGTTAAATGAGATGTAAATTCTAAAGTAGCTTATCAATCTCCTCGGGAGGATTAGCAACAACAGCCTTTAGTTTACTTACAACTATGGGCCTTTGGAGAAGTTTCGGATTCTCTGTAATAATCTTCACCCACTCATCGGGGTTAAAGTTCTTACCCTTCAGGGTCTTTTTGTAGTAATCCTCCTGCTTGCGAACAATACCCTCAGGGGCAAGATTGGTTTTAAGCAGAATCTCCTTAATCTCATCCTTTGTGATGGGTTCTTTCAGGTACTCCCTAATTGTAAAATCGTCGGTTTTCTCCTTAAGGTAAACTAATCCGGCACGACTATGCTTACAGCGGGGATTGTGGTAAATTTTTAGCATCGTAACTCAGTTTTAAAAACCCAAGTTATAACTAATTGGGGAAAGATTCAACTAAAAGCGAAGTTGATTACTTTTGACGCTGCTTTGTTGACAACAACCCACACGCAGCCTGAATATCCTCTCCGCGGGATGCACGAATTGTTGTAAAAACTCCTTTTGCTGTTAGGGCATCGCGGAACTCAACTATCCTATTGTGGGGCGTGCCTTTTAGATTGCTATCGGGTATTGGGTGAAAACGAATGAGGTTTACCCTACATTTTAATTGACCAAGCAGCCTGCCCATTTCCTTAACATGACGCGGGGTGTCGTTTACACCATCAAACATAATATACTCGAACGATACGCGGCGTTGCCCTGAAAAATCGTATTTACGTAGTTCATTTACTACCTGCTGAATGGGAAAAACTTTCTGTATGGGCATTAGTGAGCGTCGCTCATCATCGAAAGGGGTGTGAATACTAATGGCTAAATGGCACTGGCTCTTCTCAAGGAACTCAACCATAGCAGGCGTTACGCCTATTGTTGAAACGGTAATTCGTCGGGGACTCATGCCCATCCCCCAGTCGGAGGTGAGAATTTCTAGCGATTTCAACACATTATCCAGATTATCGAAAGGCTCGCCCATGCCCATGTATACAATATTGGTGATATTATGCCACTCGGGTATGCTTCTGAGTTGATTTAGAATTTCGCCAGCCGTTAGGTTACCCTGAAAACCCTGCTTACCCGTCATGCAAAACTCACAGCCCATTTTACATCCCACTTGCGATGATACGCAAAGCGTAGCTCTATCTTTATCAGGAATGTAAGCTGCTTCAATAAACCGATTGGCAGCTGTTGCAAAAAGGTACTTTTTGGTTCCATCGGATGATTCGGAAACATTTTCTGGCTTAGCCGTTCCAAACTGATACCTTTCAGCTAGCCACTCCCTGGCTTTTAAGGAGATATTGCTCATGTGGTCAATGCTTTCAATATCCTTTTTATACAACCACTGTGCTATTTGCTTGGCAGTAAACTTAGGCAAACCGCCAGCTAAAACTATGTTAGTTAATTCAGTAAGGGTTAAACCAAAAAGGCTGACTTTTTGCATAGTATATAATTTTAACCTGCTAAACAATTAAAAGCCATATTTAAAGTAACAGTTCGTTAAGTTTTTATAACAGTCTAATAATCAGCACATGCTTCGACTTCGCTCAGCATGACTTAAGTTCCTGTTGTTGTGGTTTTTGTCATTTTGAACGAAGTCGAAAAATGAAAGTTTAACGAACTATAGTTAAAGTAGACGCTTATAATAACACTTTACAAAGATAAAGGTTTTTAGTGGCGTTACGTTATACAAACATTAAACAAAAAATTGGCAACCAAAGGTAAAGCATAACGATAATTACAAATATAAATACGAAAAATTATGCAGAACCAATCAGAGTAGCAGTGAGCCTAACCTTTGCTATGGTACAACTATCATAATTTGTAATAATCTGATAAAAAAGGTTAGGCAAGATTTTACCCTAACCTATCAATCTCGATTTGCATTATTTTTTGTAACTTGCTATCAAACAACGGAAATAATTGGAGTCATAATTATTGTTACATTAATAATTCCAACTATGAAAAAAATTGTTAATAATCGAATTAGCAGCCATTATTGGCTTGCAATCATTTTGGCAACTGGCTTTTTTCTGGTTAGCTGCATATCAGCAGACAACCAAAATACGAACCACAGCGAAGCAAAAGCAAATTACAATAATTATTGCGCTGGCTGTCATGGGGTGAATCTAGAGAGGTTTACCGAAAAATCATGGATGGATGAAGAAGGGATAAACCTCGCCTTTGAGAGCATTAAATATGGGATTGCAGACATTGGTATGCCTGCATTTGAGGAAACATTTACCGATGATGAAATTGAGAAGCTCGCAAAATATGTAAAAGAGGAAATACCTAGGGATAGATCAAAGCTAAAACCCGCTTTTACAACTGATGGTGTTGTTAATTCCGATGTTCAAAATTTTGTTATTGACACAGTAGCTACTGGGCTAAACGTTCCATGGGGCCTGGCTTTTCTTCCCAACGGCGACTTGCTCATATCAGAACGCGCAGGAACCCTTCATCGTTTTACCGATGGAGAACTCTCCGAACCTATCGATGGACTTCCGCCCATAATGGCAATTGGGCAAGGTGGATTGCTCGACCTGGCCCTTCATCCAAACTACGATGCCAATGGATGGATATACATGGCTTACTCCGCTTTAAATACCGAAAGTGATCAGACAATTGGTAATACTGCCATTTTAAGGGCAAGGCTTGATGGGAATAAACTGGTAGATCAAGAGGTAATTTTTGAAGGACTTCCCCACACACCAATGCAATACCACTTTGGATGCAAACTTGCATTCGACGGCAAGGGGCATCTTTTCTTTGGTATTGGCGATAGAGGCCAGCGAGATGATTTTCCTCAGAAGCTGGATAATCACAACGGAAAAATTCATCGTATTAAGGATGATGGAGCCATTCCTTCTGACAATCCTTTTGTAAATGATTCTAATGCGATGCCCTCAATTTACAGTTACGGTCATCGTAATCCGCAAGGAACATGTATACATCCTGTTACAGGTGAACTTTGGATTTCGGAACATGGGCCAAAAGGTGGCGATGAGCTAAATCTGGTGGAACCTGGACTTAACTATGGCTGGCCTGTTATTACATATGGCATTAATTACGATGGAACGATTATTACCGAGCAAACTGAGAAGGAAGGAATGGAGCAGCCAGTGTACGAATGGACACCCTCCATTGCCCCCTGCGGAATGACCTTTGTTACGGGAGACCGATTCAAGAACTGGGAGAACAATCTTCTTATTGGCTCCCTCAGCTTTCATTACTTGGAACGGGTTGTACTAGAAGGGCATTCAGTAACTCATCGTGAGAAATTACTCGATGGGGTTGGCCGTGTTAGAAATGTAGTGATGAGCCCCGATGGTTACGTTTATGTTGCTGTTGAAAATCCAGGTTCTATACTAAAACTTATCCCAATAGAATAGTTGGATGGATAATTAATTGGAAAAATAAGTCAACATCTTTCTGATTTGATTGTATAATCCTTGGGCGGATGATAGTAATTGCTTAACTATTGTCTGCCAAGTATTTTGTGATGCTTTTGTCAATATTGAACTGTCATTACTTTTAATCTTATCAAAAAAATGTATTGAATATGGCTTTAGTTTATAGGGTAATGATAATTTTTGGAATAATGTTGGCATTTCAATTAAATCTTTTACCACAAGAGCTAAGGGAAACCACAGCCCAAACTTATAAAACCGACACTACCCATTTAATTGATGCTGTTACCGTTGATGCTTATCAGGTGACCAGTGGATTAAGAACCATCCCGGGAAGCCTGTCGGTTCTGGTTGGCGAAGGACTAAATCTGTCAGATGGATTAAGCTTTGGGACAACCATAAACACACTGCCTGGGGTAACAATGCAGAGCGGAACATATGCCACTGGCAGAATTGTGATAAGGGGGATGGGTAGCAGGACCCCATACAACACGAATCGAATTAAAGCGTATCTCAATGGCATTCCTATCACTTCGTCCGATGGAATATCAACACCAGAAGACATTGATTTACATGGTCTTGGGCGGATAGAGGTGGTTAAAGGTCCAGCATCGGCTCTTTACGGTTCTGGATTAGGCGGAAGCATAAACCTTTACACCCCAGTAAGTAGAGAAAATGAGGGTAACATGCTTTTACAGTATGGGGCTTTTCAAACAATTAATACCAATGCAGGCGGTAACATCCAAACTGATAAAGCAAGTATTTGGGGAGGTTTAAGCCATGTGCAATCAAAAGGATATCGTGAAAACAACAACTATAGCCGTACATCGCTTCTATCAACCGTACGGTGGGAAGGGAGCAATTGGGACATAAGGGCCACGCTTCAGCTGCTTGATCTTGAGGCTGAAATTCCTAGCTCTCTGGGTGAAGCATTGTTTAACGAATCACCCCAGCTTGCAGCCTCTAACTGGAAAGCCGTTGAGGGCTATAAGGAGTACCAAAAAGGGTTGCTAGGCATTACCTTTACAGGACGACTAACTGAGCAAGTAATAAATAGGCTTACCATTTTTGGTAGTTTGGTTGACAGCTACGAAAGGCGTCCGTTTAATAACCTCAACGACAATTCGGCTGGTCTAGGGATTCGCAATAAGCTAAGTTTCCATGCACCCAAAACCGACTGGGTGCTTGGCACAGAAATAATTACAGACACTTACCATTGGGAATTAGATATTGACCAAAACCTGCTGAATAAAAACAGGGAAAATCGAAATCAAATCAACATTTTCGGTTTGGCGCACCATAGGCTAAAAGATAACCTTACCGTTTCTTTTGCTATTGCTGCAAATCATATCAACTACAAGCTAACCGATCTATACTTAGCTGATGGTGACAGATCGGGAAGCAGGAATTTCCCCACAATCATATCACCCCGAATAGGCTTAAACTATACTCCGAATAATCTGCTGGCATTTTACGCATCTGCGGGGCACGGCTTTTCTTTACCATCGCCCGAAGAAACCCTTTTACCCGAAGGCGATGTAAACCCAAACATTAAGCCCGAGCAGGGAATTCAATTTGAAATTGGCTCACGAATTTCCAGCAAAAACAAACTTGTTGAAATGGATGTGACCTTATACTGGATTGAACTTAACGACCTAATACTAACCAAGAGAATAACAGAAGATATTTTTACCGGAGTAAATGCGGGGAGAACACGACATCAGGGCTTAGAGTTTTTGACAACAGGCAGGTTGCTGAATAATTCCAGCTTCCCAGGTAAACTAAGTTCTACTATTAGTTACTACCAGTCAATAAACCGTTTTATTGACTTTACAGACGATGGCATTAGCCACGATGGCAACCATTTGCCAGGAATACCAAGCAGGTCAATACAGTTCCAATTCAAATGGGAACCCCTAAACCCCATAATGATTGATTTACACATTCAGCATATGGGGAAACAGTTTTTGAACGATGAGAATACCATTGAATATTCAGGATATAGCTTAGGGAATGTAAGGGTTAATTCACCTATTAGGTTAGGAAGCAATAGCATAATTATGCTTTACGCCGGAATTAATAATTTCACCGATACCCACTACGCTCCCATGGTAATTCCCAATGCCATTGGATTTGGAGGCAATGAGCCTAGGTACTACTATCCTGGTTTGCCTCGTCACTGGTTTGTAGGAATTGAATATAGTTTCTAGGGCATCCTGCTAGTTTTTTAATGCTTGACGAGGCTATTCATACCTCAACGCCTCCACCGGATTCCTCCGAGCCGCCAACCAACTCTGCCAGCTAACTGTAAGCAATGCAATTGCCAACGCTAGCAAACCCGCCAGCGCAAATACCCACCAGCTAAGCTGGGTGCGGTACGCAAAGTTTTGTAGCCATTTGTCCATGGCGTAGTAGGCAATGGGTGTGGCAATTACAAAAGCTATGGCTACCCACTTCACAAAATCCATATTGAGCATTAGCATCACCTGCCAAATTTTGGCACCGTTTACCTTGCGGATACCGATTTCTTTTACTTTTCGCTGCATATTAAAAGCCGACACAGCATAAATACCCAAACAGGATAGAACTATTGAAATTATTGTGAAAATTGCAAGCAACTTCATTTGCGAGTACTCATTCCTGTAAACAAGTCGGTAACTATCAGTAATGAATTGGTATTGAAAAGGGTAGTCAGGATTCAACTCTCTCCACACCCGCTCAATGGTTGAAACAGCCTTTCCAATTTGCTCGGGATTAACCTGTACTATAAAACAGTGTGTAAATACTTTCCGTGATACAATGACCAAGGGTCTTTCGTCGCGGTAAAGGTTTGTGTAATGAAAATCGGGAACAACACCCACAACTTCGCCCTCGGGAAAAAGATAGGGCAAATGAAAACTCAATCGGAAACGTTTACCAATAGCATCGTTAGGGCTGCTATAACCAAGCATATCTATTGCACTTTGATTTAGAATATACTTTTCTCGATATTCGCCAACCATCTGCTCCAGTTCATCAATTTTTTTTCTGTCGGTACTATTGTATTGCTTGAGCATACTCAATTCCATAGCCTGTTGCTCCCACTGGAACGAAGGGGTAAAACCCAATTCAATAGTCCCAGCTAGAGGGTTTATGCCCAGCGCGGAGAAAAAGTTAGAGTCGGTAGTAAAAATGTTTATGGTTTTAGCCATATCTGCACTAATACCCTCCATTTCAAACGGAGTGGCATCAAGAATATCGCCACCGGGTTCTTCCATTGCACCTGTAACGCTAAGTATTTCAGGATTTTTAAGAAGTTCATCTTTAAAAACCTCATACCGCTGCACAGCCTCCCACGGATTATTGGCCATAATTATTGTGCTGTTGCTGCTAGATTGAGGATGCATCGCATTAACATACGACACCTGCCGGCTAAGAATTAGTGTACAAGCAATTGCAAGTATTGATAACGTGAACTGCAAGAGCAACGGAATGGTTAACAATTTACTTTTAGCAACTTTGATCTGTGCGGTTGCTTTTATTTTAGTTAAGGAAAGTGGATATACCGTTAATGCTACAATTATAACAAGAAAAACAATGGCCAAAAGTATAAATATCAATATGTTATCTCTATTAAAAACACTTACACCCAGCTGTTCAGATAGCTTATCGGCCATAGGCAATGCGAGGGCCAGCGATACAACGAAAAGGATAACACCCTCAAGGGAATAATCCTTTACTAAGTGTAGTTTTTTTGCACCATTTATCATCTTAATAGTTAGACGCTTTGTATCGACTACAAATTTTACCCTACACAGATTCAAAAAGTTAATTAGGGCAATTAGCAGAATTATTACAGCGGCAGCTATCAACATTAACATTGCACGCATACTGCTATTCTGCTCAATCTCACGAGTTTTACTGCTATGTAAGTGTATATCGGTAAGTTTTTGAAAATGCACAATAGGTGTGGGGTTATCAGATTCGTTTTCGGCATCCCAGCTCTGCAAAATATCAGCACGGAGTTCATCAATATTGGCATCCTTAGCCATAAGGTAGTAAGTATATGCCCAGGTGGTTTGGTTGTTTATCTCGGTTAGCGAAGCAAGAATATCGGGGTGAAAATGCGAGTTTCGTGGAAAATCTTCATACACGCCCTCAACAGTGTAAGTTAACGACTCCGAAAGCTGCTGGTTAAGAATGCTTACAACTTCGCCAACTACATCGATTGTTCCAAAATATTTCTCGGCAATACTTCGGCTAACCAGAACCCTGTTGGGTTGGGTAAGGTTACCATTGCTCTGCCCCGAAAGTATCTTAACATCAAAAACCTCAAAAAAGGTGCTATCGGTTGAAAAGGCTTGGTTTAGGTAAAATTTACTCTCGTTGATTTTAACCACAGATTTACGAAAGGGAACAAGCCGAGCAACTTTTTCGATGGCAGCATACTCCCTTTGCAGTTCAAGTGGCCATTCGCCCACCACACGGGCTGGATGCAGGAAGGTTGAACCATCGGAGTATTCGAGCGTAACCCGATATATTCGATTAGCATTTGTGTGAAATCTGTCGAAACTAAATTCACCCCATACGAATATGGCAACGGTCACTACGCTAGCCATAGCAACGGCCCAACCTATTGCATTGGTTGTAAACCATAGCCACTGCGAGCGGATAATTCTTAAAATTTCCATAACCAAGTTGTTTTGTTTAGTCAAGGTTTCACTTAAAGTGAAGCCTTGACTATTATTGGTTCTACTCGTATCTCAAAGCCTCAACCGGATTCCTCCTAGCCGCCCGCCAGCTTTGCCAGCTAACTGTTAGCAATGCAATTGCCAAAGCCAGCAATCCCGCCAGCGCAAACACCCACAAGCTAAGCTGGGTGCGGTAGGTAAAGTTTTGCAACCACTTGTCCATGGCGTAGTATGCAATGGGGGTGGCAATTACAAAGGCTATGGTTACCCACTTCACAAAATCCATATTGAGCATCAACATCACCTGCCAAATTTTGGCACCGTTCACCTTGCGGATGCCGATTTCTTTGGTTTTTCTTTTCAATATGATAGAGGTTAGGTTTATGAGCCCCATAATTGATAGCATAATGCTGATAAGGGTAAAACTCCTAATAAGAAGACTTGTCCTCTGATCATCGGCATACATCATAGCAACCCTGTTGTCGAGGAACTGAATATCGGCAGGTGCATCTCCAAATACCTTATCCCATACTTCTTGAACTATTGTGATGGCTGGACCTGGATCAGCATCACGGAATCTTATGTTCATATAACCCGTAGGTTCAAATGTCAGGTAAAACACTATGGGTTCAGCCGGATTGTGAAGAGAATTAAAGGAGACATCTTTGAGCACGCCAATAACAGATGTTTGCCCAATCTGCATGCCGGTAATATCATCTTTTAGCCCACAAAAATCGATAAATGCCTTATTAACAATAATTGTATTAAACCCTCCATCGTTATACGACAGGTCAAAGTTACGGCCTGCAAGTAACTCCATTCCCATGAGTGGGATGTAGTTTAAATCAATACCCATTACATTCACTATTCTGGTCGTAATCTCTCCATTTACCTTTATGGGAAAATGAACGGTTCCCAAAACTTCTCCTGGCGCTCTGGTTGAAAAGGATGCAAACTCTACATCGGGATTCCTGAGCAATTCTTCTCTGAAGAAGTTGACATCTTTAATTTCGTTGGATGAGTCGGTGAGTTTTACCAGCAATACATTCTCTTTAACAAACCCCATATCGCTGCTCGTTAAGTATCGCATCTGCCTCTCCATAATTACAGCAGAAAGGATAAGTACTATTGTCAGGGTATATTGTAAGATTGACGATAACCTGCCAAAAGAGAAAGTGCTTTTCCCTGTAAGGTATTGCCAAGGCCTTATCATTTCAATTCCGCTCTTACCAACATAATTCAGCCAGGGTATAAATGATGTTAATAATCCTATTGCTACAACCATTATAAGCGAAAGCACAACAATTTCGCCGATAGGGTAATCGGCAATTTGTAGTCCGGTTATAGATACCAAGTGTTGGCGAATAAACAGAAAGAGCCAAAAGGCAACAAAAAGCGAGACAAGTATATACACAAGATTACCAATAAGCGAATGGAGATAAAGCATCTTATTCTTCGCCCCTAAAATCTTCCTAACCCCCATACTTTTTGACCTAGTGATATTACGAGAAACAAGCAGGTTGGAGTAGTTTATACCAGCAATTAGAATTAGGAAGAGCGCTACAGCGATAAGGAAATAGCTGTATATCCTGTTACCCTTAGGGTAATCATAATTCATGTAAGACGAAAAATGTAAATCCTTTAAGGGTATAGCTATGGGTTTGAAAGTTGCGTTGATAGCTTCTCCGAAAGGGGACATGTACTTGGTGTAAAATGAGTCGAAATTTTCTGTTATCTCTTCAATGTGAGCACCCGGAGACAATAGGATGAAGTGATATGCCGACGGCATCCAGTACCCTTCCGACAACCTTACCTCCGATTCGTTTTCTGGATTAGTATCGGGGTTTGGGTGAGAGATTAACACGTTCAGTTTATGATGCGAATTTTTAGGTAAATCTTTTATCACACCGGTTACAGTTAGCAGGTTGTCACCCTCCTTAATGGATTTACCAATGGGGTTCTCCGTTCCAAACAGTTGCTGGCTCAAACTGTGGCTGACTACAACCTCCCGTGGGCCGGCAAGAGCGGTGTTTATGTCGCCATGCACAAAATCAAAGGTAAACAATTGAAAAACGGAGCTATCAGCAAAGTAAGCTTCATCAATGCTAATTTTAGTTTTCTCTCGCTCTAGTATAATCGACTTTTTAATTGGTGTAAGGCGAGCATAATTTTCAACTATGGGAAAATGCTCTTTTAGACCACGCCCCATGTATGGCCCCAGCACTGCATGCTTGGCCTCTGACCCAGCGGTTTTAATCTCACCGCTTATACGATAAATCCTGTTGGCTTTTTCATGGCAAGTATCGTATCCAAGTTCGAATGTAACCCTTGAATAGATAAAAAACACAGTAGCAAAAGCAATTGAAAGCCCTGCAACGCTAATTAGAGATGAACTTCTGCAACTAAGCAAATCTTTAAGAGCAGTTTTGATTGATTTAAGATACATCGTTATAATTGTTTATTTGCTCGTTTCCCAATTAACGCTTAAGAAAATTCCGCCTTGTACCCCTTGTTGCATTAGCGCCCTTAATATTCCCTCCGCCCCATGTGAGTCCAGACTTACGCTCTCGGAACGGAGAATTATTCATTCCCCATCCCTTAGTTTCTGAATTCCCCTTCTCTAAAGGAACCGTATCTTTTTCTGACACCTTGTATGAATCAATAATTCTATCAATCTTTTTATTGTGACGATATCTTTCAATAATTGCAAGAGGTAAAAAAACAACAACCAGAAGAGTCAACCCAAGTATTAGGAATAAATTATTCAATGGAAATTCCATTATCATTCCAATAATCCTTAGTAATATAAGCAGCGTTCCTGCTATTCCTGAAATGTAAAGGGCTGTTTTCATAATGTTCGATGTCTGTTAAAACTATAAAATCTTAATCATTTAGTTAACCCCTGACAGGGTTCGAACCCTGTCAGGGGTATAGTTTCTCTATTCATACCTCAACGCCTCAACCGGATTCCTCCTAGCTGCCCTGTACGAATGCGCCAGCACCGTTAGCACCACCACCACAGCCGCAATGGCAAAGGTGAGGGCAAATACCCACCAGCCTATATCAATTCGTTCCGCATAATTATTAAGCCACTTCTGCATAATTATTATGGTTATTGGTGTTGAGATGGCAACCGCAACTAGCACGTAAAGAAGGTTAGTTTTGATAAATGACAATACTATTTGCGTGGTCGAACTCCCCAGCACCTTGCGGATACCAATCTCCTTGGTGCGGCGTTGGGCGATGAAGAGGGTTAGGCCAAAAAGACCCATGGCTGCAATAAGCATAGTGAATATTGCAGATACCGTTGCAATGGCGAATAGTTTTTTCTCATTCACATATAATTTTGCAGTTAAATCCTCAACCAAAGAATATTTGAATGGTGTGTCTGAGTATTTCTCCCATATCTCATTTAGTTGCTGTAATAATGTGCCCAAAGCATCAGGAGAAAATCTCACAACAATCTGTTCGATATACTCATTGGTCAGAACTATCGTGAGTGGATGAATATCTTCATGTAAGGATTGAAAATAAAAATCATTCACCACACCAATAACAGAAAAGTCATCTATTATTTGATATCCCAATGGGTTGCTAAGCCCCAACTGCTTTACAGCAGTTTGATTTAAAATGCAGGCATGAGTTAAATCGCTTGGAAAATCTCTAGAAAAAAACCGGCCCTCCATAAGTTCAATACCCATTGTTTCTAGAAAATCCAAATCCAAATCAAGCATTACCATTTTAATATGAACATCCTTATCTTCAGAGTGTGGTATTGTAATCATCCCAAAACCTCTCATAGGTAATTCTTGAGCCGTACCTGCTGCCATTATTACATTTGAGTTATTTCTGATATCCTCTAAAAGAGGCTTATAACTGTCAAAGTCTTCACCAATGTTAACAAACAACATATTTTCGTTATTGTATCCAGGGTTCATTTTTAAAGCAAACCTATACTGCGAGTTTACAATAAGTGTACTTGAAACGAAAAAACTGAAGATCACCAGTTGCAAAACAATTAGAATTGACCTAAAGGGGATCTTGCTTCTGCGTGATACAGCAGAACTCTTAAGCACCTCCAAAACCTTCAACCGCGATAACCATGTTGAAGTATATAACCCCGATGCCAAGCCAATAATGACGGTTAAAGCAAGATAAACCAAAGCGTAGTAAATAATATTCCCTTGTATGATATGAATTTTCTTTTGAAAAAGTCCGCTTGCGTAAGGTAGCGCAAGCATCATTAGGTAGTAAGCAATGGGAAGAACCATTAACGTGAGCAGAACCGATTCCACCAGAAGCTGCCTTCTTAGGATATTCGAATTTGCCCCATTGGTTTTGCGTACCGCAATCTCCTTTGTTCTGCCAATTGACACTGCTGTTGAAAGAATGATATAGTTGATGGCTGCAACTAGTAAAATTAGAAATGCAATAGTAGAAAAAAGCCGAATATCCCTCATGTTGCCTTTTAAGCCAGGGTTATTAATGTGATCGGATCTAAGGTAAACGTCAGAAAGGTTTTGAAGAGAATAGTTTACCTGGGCTTTATCGGAAACATACTTTTTTTCAAAGTCTCTGAACTGGCTCTCAATAAGGTTTGGGTCAACTCCATCATATAGCAATACCCATGTTGTCCAGAAGTTTAGCGTCCAGTTTATATCAGCATTATCAACCTCAAATGCTTGATTGATTGGAGCAATTGTCCAGTGACCATTCACCATGCAATCTGCCTTAAATGAGGAGTTTTCGGGAATATCTTTATAAACTGCCGTTACCCTGAGTATTTGCTCCTCGTTGTTAATAAGGGCGGTTAACTCCTTTCCTACTGCGTCGCCATTCTCAAACAACTTAACTGCAAGGCTTTGCGATAGGCAAATGGAGTAGTTGTCGTCTAGCAATCCTTCTGTGCCGGTACTGCTGATAAGCGGAAGCGTAAAAACATCGAACACCTCTGAACTAGTTCCAACGGGGTTACGGATGCTAATAAATTCATCGTTTTGCTTAATGGAAACACCCCTTATCCAACTAGTGTTAATCGCGTTCTTTATCTGGGGATATTCCTCCCTTAGCGTGGATGCCATTATGAAGGGTGTGCTTGCTTGTGTTAGTTTAAAGTTTATATAGTAGTTTAATACCCTGTAAGTTTGATTTCGGTTCTTATGGCAACTATTATAGCTAAGCTCATTAACCACGTAAAGGATAATGATAAAGGAAACCGCCAGTGCAATGGATAGGCCAATTAGGTTTATGGCGGCAAAGGCTTTGTTCTTTCTTAAAAACTTTAGGGCGATTTTTAGGTTGTAGGTTAGCATGGTGGATGGATGAATGAATGATTGGGTGTTTGATTTTTAGGGGTGTTTTTTTGTTTCACGATGTTTTACACGGAGTTGCACAGTATTTTTTTCTTTGCATAGAAAAGGTATTGTTTTACAGGTGTTTCCCCAATTGCTCTAGAAGCACCCCCCTGCTTGAAGGTCGAAACGCCCTATCAACCAACACCTCTCCGTTTTTACCAATTATTATGTACCAGGGGAAACCCTTGCCAAAATGCCTAAGGTTTCTTCGGCTAAGCCCAAACCCTTTCTTGTAATCGTCCAAAGCGCTTGGGTCGATAAATACGTGGTATCCCCCTGGGGAATGCTCCTGTAGCATTCCTCTCCATCTTTCCTTGCTGTTTGCCCTATCGATACAGAGATACAGTATTACAATGTCGTTTTTATTGAAAAATTCTTGTAATTCTTTTGCGAATGCAAATTCCCTTATGCATGGGCTGCACCATGTTGACCAAGCATCGAGGTAAACCAACTTGCCCTCGAACTGCTTTAGCTGCTCACCTAGGGTGTTCTTGGTATCGAGAATTATTATTCTGGTGCTTTCGGGTTGGGTTGCAAAACCCTTGCTAGTAGAGCAAGCAATTATAAGCAATGCGATTAGTGTTTTATTCATACCTGTGTTTTTATCCCTGACAGGGTTTCGAACCCTGTCAGGGGTATAATTATTATTCGTATCTCAACGCCTCAACCGGATTCCTCCTAGCCGCCCGCCAACTTTGCCAGCTAACCGTTAGCAATGCAATTGCCAATGCCAGCAAACCCGCCAGCGCAAATACCCACCAGCTAAGCGGGGTACGGTAGGCAAAGTTTTGCAGCCACTTATCCATGACGTAGTAGGCAATGGGCGTGGCAATTACAAAGGCAATGGCTACCCATTTCACAAAATCCATATTAAGCATTAGCATCACCTGCCAGATTTTGGCACCATTCACCTTGCGGATGCCTATTTCTTTGGTGCGCTTTAAAATTGAGAAGAAACTTATTGCATATAACCCCACACATGCAATGGCAATGGCAATAAAGGTAAGTACAAGCAGAAGACGTTTTGCTTGCTGATCCTTTGTGTAGTGCTTTTCCAAAACTTCATCGTGAAACCAGTAGTTTAAAGGAACAGGGACACCTGTACTTTCCCATTGCTCTTTAATTATTCGAATTGCTTCGGCAATTTGATTGCCTCTTACCCTTATGTAAACCATACTAGAGTGATCCACAGAGGTCATTACTATTGGTTGAATAGGATGGTGTAATGAACGGAAATTAAAGTCTTTAACAATTCCAATTACCTCATAATCACCATCAACAATTACTTGTGTACCAACCAAAGATCCTTCGCCTAAATACTTATCTCTGGCAGTTTCATTAAGAACCACAGCTTTCTTATCCGTTTGCCTATCCTTTTCAAAGAAACGCCCCTCTACCATCTCCATTTTGAAGGTGTTAATAAAATCACAGTCAACTGGCAGAACTGTGGTGTGGAAATAGTTCTCATCCTCCATTGTCCCAAAAAAGGCAGCGTTCATACTAGGGTCCTCACCAAAATATACATCACTCGTTGCAACCGATTCAATTGCAGTAAAAGTTCTCAGCTGCTCAATAAAAACCCGTCTTGTTTCAGGATTCATTCGCCATATATTGAGTGTAATAACATTATCGGAATCGTAGCCCCTGTCTTTGTTGATCATATAGTTAACCTGTTTCTGGACAATAAAGGAGCATAAGATAATTAATACAGCAAGGAGGAATTGGGCTATAATAAAAATGTTTTTTCCAAAGAAATTTCGCCTGACAGGTTCTTGATCCCGGATAAGATTTAAAGCCCTTCTTTCCGATATATATAAAACCGGGAGTATGCTGGCTGCCAGATTAAGGAAGAGCAACCCAATAAGCACCGCACCAATTGTAATCAGATAATCCTTGCTTGACAAGGAGATATCAAAACCCAGAAATGCTATCAGATCCTTCTCAACCATACCATAAAGTAATAAAGCTGCTGAAAATCCGATAAGCAGAAAAATAAGAGCCTCAAAGAGGAAGTAATGTATCATATTTTGAACAGACGCACCTATTGTCTTTTTTATTCCTACCTCTTTTAGCCTGGTTGACACATTTGCTATTGTTAGGTTTACAAAGTTTATGGATGATATTAAAAGAACCATAAATGCAAGCACAACAGCCCCATATATATACGTTTTAGTTGATGTAACGGCTGGGTCGAATTTATGGTTGCTAAAATGCACATCGGTTAAACGTTCTGCAGGGAAGAAAACATAAACCTCAGGATTATACATTAAATCTTCGATTGTTTTGGCTTTCGCTCCATCTATCCGGCTATCGTAATATGTGTAAACCGTTTTTGATAATTTAAAGTTTAACTCCTCAGTATTTGTAACTGGCTTGCTGGTTTTAAAGTACGTATAATAGTTTTGAGAGCCCCAACCTACATTATCGGGGTTCGATTTCTGTAGCGATTGTATCAGATTTATCCTCAAATGGAAGTTCTTAGGCAGATCATCAAATACGCCTGTTACAATGGCCTCATTGTTCTCCAAATTTATTACCTTACCCAAAGCATTCTCTGCTGATCCAAAAATATTTTCGGCTAGACTTCTGGCAATGGTGACGCTATTCCGATCTGCCAGCGGATTGTCCAGCTCGGTAATAATTGGAACGCTAAAAAAAGGGAAGAACTCAGGGTCAGCGAAAAACATTGGGCCACCATTGAAAATCTGTTCATTATAGGTAATGGTAGTTTCACCCCTATTCAACAATCTGACAGCCTCTGAAATTTCAGGAATATCAGCTACTATGGTTTTGGCCATTTCGGGACTAGTAACTGCAAAACTAGCATCCTGCCCATCCAAACGTCCTTGCATCAAACATCGAAAAATCAATTCGTGGTCGGGAATACATTTATCGAAGCTGGTTTCGTAGTACACATATCCGGCTGCAAAAAGAACCACGAAAAATGAAATGCTCAGCCCAAAGAGCTTTGCGAAACTCATCACAAAATTTCTTGGTATGTTTTTTATGATTTGTTTAAAGTTGTATAATATCATTGCTTGTCAGATTAGTAAAACTTCCTCTTGGAGTGAAACTTTTACTTTTTCACTCTCACCCCTGACAGGGTTTCGAACCCTGTCAGGGGTATAGTTTCTCTATTCATATCTCAACGCCTCAACCGGATTTCTCCTTGCTGCCAACCAGCTTTGCCAGCTAACCGTTAGCAATGCAATTGCCAAAGCCAGCAAACCTGCCAACGCAAACACCCACCAGCTAAGCGGGGTACGGTAGGCAAAGTTTTGCAGCCATTTGTCCATGGCGTAGTAGGCAATGGGTGTGGCAATTACAAAGGCTATGGCTACCCACACAATGGTAGTGCGGTTAAGCATACCAATAACCTGTAGGGTTGTGGCGCCATTCACCTTGCGGATGCCAATCTCTTTAATGCGGTCGCGGGTAATAAAAATGGTTAGCCCAAGCAGTCCGGTTAGCGCAAGTAGCACGCACCAAAGGGCAACGTACTCGATAAACCGGGCTAGCTTAACTTCTTTGTTGTATAGCTTGTTAAGTGAATCGTCGAGGAAAAGTGGTTCCATATCTGCATCGGGTTCAAATTTGCCAATGGTTTCAACAATATGCTGCCTTACCTGAGTATAGTTTCCAGTGTTTATCCTCATAAGCAGGACATTTTTTCGGGTATCGGTTCGCCAGAATAGCATGGGCTCAACATCCTCCTTAAGGCTACTAAAGTTGAAGTTTTTGGCAATGCCAACAATATTGCCCATAAACCCAAAACCGGGAAACTTCTTCTCAAGGGGTTTTTCCCAGCCAAATATCTCTACAGCTTTTTGGTTAAGAATAAAGCTATTTAAATCGCCAGCCCCCTCCATAAAGGTGCGCCCCTCAACTATTTCGATATCAAAAAAATTGATAAAGCGGTCGTCAACGGGCCAACTTTTAAGGTGTACATTCTGTCCATCTATCTCTCTACCCCAGCCCATTCCAACGCTACCGGGAATAAACTGGGTGTATGCATAATCCGTTATCTCGGCATTCTTCATTAGCTCATCGGCAAAGGCCTGATGACTCTCGCGAAGCTTTTGTGTAGTGTGAATGTAAATAACATTCTCTTTGTTGATTCCAATATCGAAATTACGCCAGTAGTTGAGCTGCTTCTCAATGGTGAAGGCAGCAATAATAAGCGTAATGGTAAAAACAAACTGTACAATAATGAGCGTGTGCCTAAGCCCCTTGCCTTTGCCCGAAAAGAACATTTTGCCCTTAACAGCCTGACTAATTGGTGCAGATGTGATGTAACGCGATGGGTATAAACCCGCCAAAACTCCAAAAGCTAATGCGAATAGTGCAAGCCAAACCACAAAAATATACCTGTCGGCCAGAGAGAGTCCGCTTATGCCAAACATATTCTGAACGTGAATATACGATGCATTATGAATAATCAGCGCAATGGCAAGCGCAATGAACGATAGCGCTACCGACTCTCCGATAATTTGCATCCGCGAGCGCCATTTTTTCTCGCCCATAATTTGTTGTACCGATATTGATTTTGCCCTAAGAGGAGCCTGTGAGGTGGAGAAGTTTATGAAGTTAACTATTCCCATTATGGCAATAATTATAGCCAATACCAGCAGTACATTTACAACTAGTTTGTTTACCGATGGGAAGAACATTCCGGGAGTAAAATGCAAATCGGCAAGCGGCACTAAGTGAACAAAGGATTCCACAGCGCTGCGCTCCTCCATTATCTCCAACCAACTTGTTACCATTTCAGTGGCCTCAATTTTTGTCTCAACACTATCTTTTGATATGCCATCTTGTAGCTGCAAAAAAACGTGAAAACTCCACTCGCTCCACTGCTGGGCTCCCCGCCAATCGTCGCCGGGCTGCATATACGATGCGAATGATACCAGCGCATCGCTGGAAAATGCGCTATTCTTGGGCATATTGGCCATTACACCGGTAACCTTGTATTGCATTCTGTAGCCTAGGTTTACATACTTTCCAACGGGATTAGAGTTGCCAAAAACTGTTTGTGCAAGTTCCTGTGATATTACCACGCTTTTGGGTTCAGCCAAAACAGTCTCCTTGTCGCCCTGCAGTAGATTAAAATCGAAAACCTTCAAAAAATCGGCGCTAACTGCCAGAAAACTACCCTTTACTGCATCGCGAAGTTCTTCACCATCTTTATAGATATACTTATCCCCCCATTGTGAAACCACCAGCGTATGCTTTGCCTCGGGCAGCTCATTTTTCAGCTCATCGGCCAGCAGTGCTGGCACCCAAAATTTGCTGTTATTGATTGAGAACATATAGGTATTATCGCCATTGGTGTGAAAGGTATCGAAGCTTCGCTCGTAGGTAATGTAAAGCGATAGCATAATAACTCCAACGAAAGCAATTACCAAGCTAAGCAAGGTTAATCCTGATGATAGCCTGTATCTTAATACTGTTTTTAATAGATGTTTTAACTGTATCATAATTTTTTATTTTTTTTGGAACGCTGATCCGCCAGAGGTCGGACACGTGACGCAGATTTAATGGTTTTACACTGATTTTCGGACGGGAATCGAATACCGACTACCGAATACCGACTACCGATTACCGACTACCGATTACCGACTACCGATTACCCCCTCCCTA
>JBKHAH010000127.1:0-6562 GCA_046542995.1 Bacteroidales bacterium | reverse complement strand
ATGCCAGAGACCAAGGACAATGACTTTACCTGGAAAGATTTTCAGAACCGTAACAACAACGAGCTGGTTGCAATTCTTGGCAATTTTGTGAACAGAGCCCTTGTGCTTACCCATAAGTACTTTGACGGGAAGGTGCCTGCTTGTGGCGAACTAACCGATTACGACAAAGAAACGCTTGCCGAAATACCAACGCTGAAGGCTAGCATTGAGAAGAACCTTGATGCATTCCGCTTCCGTGATGCTCTGCGCGAAACAATGAACGTAGCCCGTTTGGGTAACAAGTACCTTGCTGACTCTGAGCCCTGGAAACTATTTAAGAACGACCCTGAGCGCGTTGCAACCATCCTGAACGTTGCGCTACAAATAACTGCAAATATTACAATATTAGCAGAGCCTTTCCTCCCTTTCACTACTCAAAAACTTAGCAAGATGATTAATGTTAATAATCTGGGATGGAACAATACAGGCAAAACGGACCTGTTAAGCGTTGGGCATGAAATAGGAAAATCCAAGCTACTCTTTGAAAAGATTGAGGACGAGGTGGTTCAGAAACAGCTTGATAAGCTTATGGCAACAAAAGAGCAAAACAAGCAGGATAACAAGCAGATTGAACCACAAAAAGATACCATTACATACGATGACTTTATGAGGATGGATGTGCGAATAGGCACAATCCTTTCCGCTGAAAAAGTTGCAAAAACCCAAAAGCTGCTCAAACTTGAAATTGATACTGGATTAGATAAACGCACCGTTGTTTCGGGCATTGCCGAATACTTTAAACCAGAGGATATTGTGGGCAAGCAGGTTTCCATTCTGGTTAACCTTGAGCCACGTAAAATACGCGGAATCCTATCGCACGGTATGATTCTAATGGCACAAGATGCCGATGGCTCCCTTCGATTTGTGGAGCCCAACGAGGCGGTTTGCAATGGGGCTGAGGTGAAGTGATTAGCACAAGGGTAGTGAAGCAGTAAAGCAAAGTATTACAAACTAATAATTATACCCCTGACAGAAACTAGCACCCTGTCGGGGGTCTTTTTTTTCCTTTAACCTAATACTATGGATTGGCAAGTTATTTTTAAAACATTTGATTTTTTTCTTCGTAAATAGAATTACTGCAGATTAAATAATTAAAAAAATATTATGAAAAAAATATTCCTTGCACTGATAACCACAATCCTCCCATTTATTTTAATAGGCCAACCAACTGAAGAAGTTAAAAAAATTCTGGCCGCAGATGGTGTGTCAAGTGATCTTTTCGGTATTTCAGTAGATATATCTGGCGATTTCGCTATAGTTGGCGCATCATTTAACGATGGATTAGGTTGGGAGAATAGTGGCGCCGCCTACATCTTTCAAAAAGATGCTGGAGGAGAAAACAACTGGCAACAAATTAAAAAGCTTGTTGCACTAGATGCCTCGGCCGACGATAATTTTGGTATATCAGTTGCGATTGATGGCAATGTTGCAGTAGTAGGGGCTCGTTATAATGATGCTAATGGAAACACCGATGCGGGCGCTGCATATATCTTTTATAAAGATGAAGAGGGTACAAATAATTGGGGACTGCGCAAAAAAATAACTCCCTATTCAGCCCATGCTTATGACCAATTCGGAACTTCGGTAGATATTTCAGGAAATACGATAATAGTTGGAGCCAATAGGAAAGATTATTCTGGTTTAAAATATGGAGCAGCTTATATTTTTGATAAAGACGAAGGTGGTACTGATAACTGGGGCGAAGTGAAAGCGTTCTTCTCAGTAAATCCTGATAATGGTGATAATTTTGGCTGGTCGGTTGCGATTGATGGTGACAACGCTATAGTTGGAGCAAAATTCGATAATGAATTTGGTGATGATGCCGGTTCAGCCACAATATATAGTAGGAATCAGGGTGGAGCCAACAATTGGGGTTCTGTATCACTTGTTGGAGGAGACGATATTATGGCTGGTGATGAATTTGGTTTTGATGTAGCAATAAGTGGAGAAACAGCTGTTGTTGGAGCGCACAAACATACTATTTCGGGAGGTACTGACGGAGAAGGAGCCGTTTACGTCTTTGAGAAAGATGCCGGAGGCACTAACAATTGGGGGCAAACTCAAAAACTAACTGACCCAAATCCGTATCTTGATGAATGGTTTGGATACGGCGTTGCCATCAACGGTAGTACCATTCTAGCAGGAGCAGAACAAGACCGTTTTAATACTGTAAGATATGGTGCAGCCCATATTTTTCAGCATGACGGCAGCTCATGGGTATACGCAGACTCAGTTAGAGCCAATGACGGAGCTAGCTACGACCGGTTTGGAGGAGCAGTAGCCTACGATGGACAATTTGCATTAATAAGCTCTCGCTATGATGACGATAAAGGGACATCCTCAGGATCAGCCTACGTTTTTGGTCCTCCTGCTCCTGAAATTACATCGCAACCCACCGGTTTATCCGATTTATGTGAAGGAAGCACCTATCAACTTTCTGTTACAGGAAACTTTATAGAACAGTATCAATGGCAACAAAGCACAGATGGTGGTAACAATTTTTTAGATATTTCAAGCAGCGATGTTTTTTCTGGTACAGAAGCAGCCGACCTCAATATCCTTTTTAGTACCGAGATGCATAATTATCAATATCGGTGTATTGTATCCAATGCAAGAGACTCTGAGACTTCTGATGCAGTAAATTTGGAAAAAGATGCCACTCAACCTGTTTTATCAGTACAAGACGTAAACATAGAACTTGATACCGATGGGAACGCTTCCCTGAATGCTCCATCTGTTGTAGCATCAGCATCAGATAATTGTGGAATTGTTGATACTACAATCTCTCAAACTGTATTTTCTTGCGAGCATATTGGTGAAAACATTGTTGACGTGACCGTTACAGATGCTGCGGGAAATTTTATGACTGATCAAGTAACCGTTACCGTTGAGGATAATACTGCACCTAATTTTACTGCAAACGACATTATATTGCAACTAAACGAATCGGGAACAGCACAAATTGATAAAGAAGCCGTTTTTTCCAATGTATATGATAATTGCGGTGTGACGGATTCAATAATTACAAAAACACACTTTGATTGTAATGATGTTGGGATAAATACAGTAACTGCATATTTATATGATGGTGTTAATTATTCGCCATCACAGGAATTTACTGTAACAGTTGAAGATAATATTGCTCCCCAAATATCAGTAGAGAACATTACGGTATTTCTCGATGCAACAGGGAATGCATCAATAACGGCAGATGAAATAATTAATTCTGCTTCTGATAATTGCGAGGTTGCTGATACTGTTGTAACACAATCAGTTTTTGATTGCTCCAATATCGGTGAAAATAATATCAGTGTAATCATTACAGATGTAAATGGCAATGAAACCATTGAAACGGTTGTTGTGACCATTGAGGATGATGAAATTCCCACATTGACAACACAGGACTTTACCCTTGAGTTAAATGAAAATGGTGAGGCCATCCTTAAAAATGCGGATGTTGTTTTGAGTGCAAGCGATAACTGCCAGTTAGACACTACGCTGATGCAAAATCATTTTACTTGCGCTGATTTAGGGAGTAATTTAATTGATGTATCGGTAACCGATAACGGTAATAATACAATTACAAAACAGGCCCTTGTAACCGTGGTGGATATCCTTGCTCCGCAAATTACAGTTCAGGACATTACAGTTGAGTTAGATGGATCGAATACTGCTACTATCAATCCAGAAATGGTTCTGCTTTCAGCCTCCGATAATTGTTCTGTTGCTGAAACATCACTGAGTCAATCAACATTTACAACTACAGATGTTGGCCAGCTTACCGTAGATGTTACTACAACCGACGAAAGCAACAATAGCACTACGGTTCCAATAGTTGTTACTATTCTGGAAAATGAACCCCCTCAACTGGTAACACAACCCATTAACTTATATCTTGATGAATATGGAAGTGCAACGATCCATGCTGTAGATGTAATTGAAAGCGTGAGCGACAACCATCAGTTGGCTGATACAACTCTAAACCAAAACACGTTCTCGTGTAATGATGTTGGTGAAATTATAATTGATGTAACAGCTACTGATATAAACGGAAACACTTCCGTTGAAGAAGCACTAATAATTGTTGCTGACACGCTTGCGCCAATACCTGATGTAACAAACTTGCCTGACCTTACTGGCGAATGCAGTGTAACTATTGATGAAACTCACACTGCAACTGATAATTGTGGCGGGGTAATAACTGCGATAACCGATAATCCTTTAGAGTATATTGAACAGGGATCGTATGTTGTTGAATGGCGATACACAGATTATTATGAAAACACTACCATTCAAACCCAGAACATCATTATTGAGGATAACACCCCTCCAACATTGAGTTGCGTTGGCTCCCAAGAAGTAACTGCAGATGAAAATGGATACTATACCGTACAAGAAACCGAATTTGACCCAACCGAAGCGGATGACAATTGCGGTATAGCAAGCATTGTAAATGATTTTAACAATACAGAAACCCTTGCTGGAGAGCAAATTCCTGAAGGAACTACTAATGTTGTTTGGACCATAACCGACAATGCAGGCAACACCAACTCTTGTAATATTGAACTTGTGGTAACTGCATCTGAAACCAGTATAGCCCGCTTGCAGCAGGCTGGAATCAACCTGTACCCCAACCCTACAAGTCACAGCCTAACTGTTGAATTGGGAGAAAATAAAGTGCAGCATCTTACACTAACCGACCTTACCGGAAGGGTAATTCTAACAAAAGAGAACCCCAACCCTACCGAAACGCTCGATGTGTCAAGCCTGGGCAACGGAATGTATCTACTTAACATTAAAACGGAAGATAAAGTGATTAGCACAAGGGTTGTGAAGCAGTAAAGCAACCAACACTGATTAAAATCCCTGACAACAAGCTTGTCTGGGGTTTTTTTGTTCTACCCACTAAAATTGACATAGAACCAGAAAACTACTTAAGATTAACTACAAAACATCCGTTGTAAGTTTCTGATGCCTTTTCCTTAAAACTATCGGCCTCCCGATGTGATTTAAAATTACCTACCAGCAACCTATAAACCCTATCGCCATTAACGTTGCTAACCTGTACCCTTACGTTCTCGTTAAGAGAGCTGCTTATATCGCTGGATATCCGAAGCAGGTTTACCAGCTCTTTGTAGCTGCCAATCTGTACTGCATACCCATCTGGTCTTTGTGGTTTTACCACAAGCTCGTAGAGCTCATTGTCAGAAGTTGAGTCTAAAGGGACGCTGGCTTTAACAGTTGAAGAGGATTGTTCTTTAGGCTGCTGCGCCTTCGGTTTTTGCTTCTGAGGTTTCTCAGGTTTTTGTGAAACCTTCTGTGTCTGCTGTCGCTGCTTTTCCTGTTCTGGCTTTTGGGGGGGCGCATGAGAAACCTGCTGCTGCTTTTTCTTTGGTGATTCGAGAAGCTCTCCCTCCTCGTCTATCACCTCAATCTTAACATCTGCTATGCCCTCATCAATAAAACCAAGCTTCTCCGCAGCTGATCTGCTAAGGTCAATTATACGGTTAGGAACAAAAGGGCCACGATCATTCACCCTAACCTCCAACGATTTATTGTTCTTTTGGTTAGTAACCTTAACCAACGTGCCGAACGGCAGCGTTAAGTGGGCGCAGGTGTTTCGGGAATGGCTATATCGTTCGCCCGAGGCTGTGGTGCGCCCTTCAAACTTATCGGCATAGAAGGATGCTTTACCCTCCTGCACGTACCCGGTTTGCCCCAACAAAATAAAAGGGGAAAATAGGGCGATTCCTAAAAGCAGTATTCTATTCATAATCTATTCCTGTTTTGTGTTCTCAATGCTATCTTCTTCTGGTTGAACAATATCATCAATAGTGGTTCTGTTCTCCCATATTTTTGAGATATTTAGTAAATAGCTAACAGAGAAATTCAGCACCCGTGCAGGTGAGCGCATGGGGTTGCCGTTGTACTCGTGGTTATATAAATCGCCCAAACCATAGTAGTACTTAGCATCAATCTGCAAGGTACCCCATTTAAAGTTGTATCCAAAACCTACGCCGCCCGGTATTCCATAATCGAAACGATTATCGCGAAGTATGTGTATTTCGTACGGTTTAAGAATGAATTCTCCTTCCTGATTATTTCCATGCTGCGACTCAAGAAGCACAGATGCATAGAAACCCACATTAAAATGAACAAAAAAATTGTTATGCTGTGCCTTCATCTGCATAAACATTGGCAGTTCAATGTAAGTGTTCATCCGCTTGTAGAAAACACTATCCAATATGGGGGCTCGATACCCTCTTTGAGTTAAATTTAGCTCTCCTTGAAATCCAAAGTACTTCGTATCAAAATGCTTTGCAACCAAACCCGCATCAATATGCAAGTCAAAAACCTGCTCCTCATCCTGAGTTGGCAGAAAGCTGACCGAAGAGATACTAGAACCACCCCTTGCCCCCAGGTAAAACTGCCCGTAACTGTTAATAGAAACGAGTAGCAAGCAAAAAAATATGATTTTATTTATTCTCATTAGATTTTACTGTAACTGCTAAAGCATTTTTTG
>JBKHAH010000126.1:0-6570 GCA_046542995.1 Bacteroidales bacterium | reverse complement strand
TACTCCATTGTTCTGCATAGCAATGGCTACCAATATTTTAACAAATTACAGAAGGATTCAAGCAGATACCAATTGTTAGTGGCATTTGGAGCCGAAGACGTTATTCGCCCTGATAATAACCATTTTAATAAGCTAAGAGATGCAATAAATTGCAACGATTGGCTATTTGGCTTTTTGGGCTATGATTTAAAAAATGAGATTGAAAACCTAAAATCAGAAAACTTTGATGGGCTAGAGTTTCCAGAACTCTTGTTCTTTAGACCTTCTGTTGTGTTTGCCGTTGAAAACGACTTGCTTAAAATCCATTATTCTAAGAAAAGTTTTAACAGGCAGTCAGCTCAAGAGTTGTTCAATTCAATTATGAATGCACCATGTATAAATAAAAGTGATGAGCACAAGGTTTTACTAAAGGAGCGCTATACTAAAAACGAATACCTGAATACTGTCAATAAGGTGATGGAGCATATTCAACGTGGTGATATATACGAAATGAACCTTTGTCAGGAGTTCTATGCCTCGCCCTGCAAAATTAATCCCTTTAAGAGCTATGTTAATCTGAATAATTTATCACCAACACCATTCTCTGCATTCGGTAAATTAAACGATAAGTATTTGCTATGTGCTAGCCCCGAACGTTTTTTACGGAAAATAGGCAATAGAGTAGTGTCCCAACCAATAAAAGGAACAAGCCCCAGAGGCATGACCCCTGAGGAGGATAAGGAATTGCAAGAGAAATTAAGAAACGATCCCAAAGAGCGTGCTGAGAATATCATGATTGTTGATTTGGTGCGCAACGATTTATCACGTATTGCCCAAAAAAACACAGTAAACGTTGATGAACTCTGCGGAGCATACCCCTTCAAACAGGTTAATCAGTTAATTTCCACTGTGTCTTGCATTGCAAATAAGAATTATGATATTGTAGATATCCTGAAGGCTACATTCCCAATGGGGTCAATGACAGGTGCACCTAAGGTGAGCGCAATGAAACTAATTGAAAAATACGAGCGAAGCAAAAGGGGACTGTACTCAGGAGCAGTTGGATACATTGACCCACAAGGCGATTTTGATTTCAATGTTGTAATAAGAAGTATTCTGTATAATGAGACCCAACAATACCTTTCCTATACTGTAGGTGGAGCTATAACCAACGCCTCTGTGCCTGAAAAGGAATATAGTGAATGCATGCTCAAAGCAAAGGCAATAAACGAGGTGCTGAAAATTTTAAACAGATGAATAGAGCGTTTATAAACTACATAAGACAGCATGACCTGGTTAAACCAAACAGTCCTATTCTTGTAGCTGTTAGCGGCGGGGTTGACTCAATGGTTATGTTAAATCTTTTTTATGAGTGTGGCTATCCATTTTCTGTTGTTCACTGTAACTTCTCGCTCAGAGATAGCGAGTCTGATGCTGATGAGCAGCTGGTTAGAGATACATGTAAAAAATTGGGGAAGAAGGTTTTCGTAAAAAAGTTTAATACTGTCAAGTATGCCTCCCAGCACAACATATCTATTCAGGTGGCAGCACGTAATTTGAGGTATGACTATTTTAAAGAGCTTTGTAGTAAACATGGTTTTCAATCTGTTGCTGTTGCACATAACAAGAACGATATTGCGGAGACCATATTGATTAACCTTTCAAGAGCATCAGGCTTAAAAGGGTTAACAGGCATTAAACCGTTTGCGAATGGGATTGTAAGACCTTTACTTTTTGCTTATCGTAAGCAGATAAATCAGTATGCACAAAGTAATGGCATTATTTATAGAGAGGATACTTCTAACAGCAATATAAAGTACGCAAGGAATAGGATAAGGCACAGAATTATCCCAGAGTTTGAGAAGATAAGTGATGGTGTAATTGATAGTCTTTGCACCACATCACAACACCTTAACACCATTTGGCAAGGAGTTGATGTTATGAATCGCGCATTTAAAGAGAAGGCCCGAACGGTTGCTGAGAATGAGGTTCATTACTCCATACAAAAGCTGCTTGAGTACCCTTTCAGGCAGGTTTTTCTGTTGGAAGAGTTAACAAACTATGGTTTTTCTCCTGCACTTATACTTGATATTGAGAAATCTCTTAGCTCACAATCGGGCAAGGTTTTTTATGCAGATAATTACCAGCTTATTCGCGATAGGGAGAAGTTAATATTAAGCCCTTTGTCTCAAGAAGAATTACCTGTAGTTAAGGTAAACGAGGATACTACCAGCATCAATGAGCCCCTTGAATTAGTGTTTGAATTACATGCGATTGATGGCAGTTTTGAAATTCCCAGTATTCATTCGACAGCAGCATTGGATTTCGATAAGCTAACCTTCCCATTAACTATTCGACCATGGCACGACGGTGATTGGTTTGTTCCCTTGGGCATGAAAGGACGGAAAAAAATCAGCGATTTTTTAATTGACCAAAAAGTACCGTTACACCAGAAAAAAAGAATATACGTAATTGAGTCAAACGGAAATATTGTTTGGGTTATTGGATACAGAATAGATAATCGGTACTGCATAAATAGCAGAACAACAAAAGCCCTGGTTGTTAAAATGTCTAGATAAATTCATAGTTCTAAATACTTCCCTCGTAAACTGATTGTTTCCAGTTTTAGAGAATTCTTTACATTTACTTAAAAGCTTTACTGTCCGAATTTAAACATCCTGTTTAAATGCTGATATGCAAGTGTTTACGTATTATTTTTTTAGTCATACCAAATGGCATTTATTTGTTGTATAACATCAATGTAAATCCATTAATCTAAATATATTTGCAAAAAAATCAGACACATGGATTCAACTTTTATTGACAGCAACTTTTACATGTATTTTGTTTTGCCCTTGCTAATTTTTTTAGCACGAGTGGTTGATGTAACAATAGGAACTTTGCGAATAATATTAGTATCAAAGGGCAATAAGGTTCTTGCGCCTATTCTTGGTTTTTTCGAGATACTAATCTGGGTTATTGCCATAGGGCAGATAATGAATAACCTAAATAACTACATAAACTACATAGCCTATGCTGGCGGATTTGCTATGGGGAGCTACATAGGGATGATACTTGAAGAGTATTTGGCTATGGGTAGCTTGGTTGTCAGGGTTATATCTCCCATGAACGGTGAGAACTTGGTTAAGGCGTTCAAGGATAAAGGTTATGGCGCTACTCGTGTAGAGGGGGAGGGGAGCATGGGAAAAGTGCAGCTTGTTTACTCAATTGTTAAGCGCGATGATATGCCAGAGGTAACCAAAATTATACAGGGTTTTAACCCAAAGGCTTTCTATTCAGTTGAGGATGTACGAAAGGTTAGCGCCGGTATTTTTCCAGTTAAATCGCCTATACACAAGCTCAATCCGTTTAAACGGTGGAGAAAGGGCAAGTAATTTAGTTTTGGCTTATATCTTCCTTGTAAAATTAAATGAGCGAACAGAATATCCATTTATTTTTGGTGCTCATCCCGCAGCAAGTCGTTAACGCTTTTCACCGGGTTAAAAGTAATTAAAGGCACCTCCACAAATATTGTTATCCAGTCCGACATGGCCCCATTCCACAGCCCAGGTAGTTCCTGAGCCTTAATGGGTTTGCCATCAATGCTTTTTGTTGATATAAATCCTGTTTGTGGGTCGCTGAAGTTAAGCAGATTAAACTTGTTCCCATCAACATCGGTTATTCCGCAAACTAAATCAACCGGGTTAAAATGTGTAGATGAATTTACAAGTTGCTTCTTGGATTTATCATTAAAATTAATTTGCGACGATTCAACAATTTGGAGTGAGGTTGAACCGTCAGGATTTGTTGCCCAAAATGGCCCACCACCAGGCTCCCCTTGATTTTTAACCATTCCGCAAACGCGTATAGGTCTGTTTAGTTTCTGTATAAGGTAGGAGCGAAGCTTGCTCCGATTCATTAAATCCAAATCCTTTGGGGGCAATATACAAAGCTCATTAATTGTAAAATCGATAATTTCCTCAAAAATCTCATCGTTTATCTCTTCGGATGATTGCAGAAGGTTTATATAATCAAATATTAAGCTCTGGTAGCTAATAAGTAACCCTGCCAACGCTTTTTTGTAAAGTACAGTCTCATTCTTAAGATTATCAGGCACAACGTTGTCAATATTCTTTATAAAAACAAGGTTGGCCTCAATATCATTAAGATTCTCAATAAGGGCACCGTGCCCACCGGGTCTGAATGTTAGATTACCGTTGGAATCGCGGAACGGTTCATTATTCATATCAACCGCCAGCATGTCGGTAGAATGCTTTTGCTCCGAAAACTCAACGTTAAACTCTACCTCGTGAATGTTTGTGTATTTTACAAGAACCTCATTAAGCAAATCCTGAAAACCTTTCTTATGCTCTGGCGATACGGTTAAGTGAATGTTTACCTTATTGTTTAAACATCGTGCATAGCGCGCTCCCTCTACAAGATGCTCTTCAAAAGCGGTTCGTGATCCATCGCTATACTTATGAAACTTTATTAAGCCCTTTGGTTTCTTGCCGTAATTAAGCCCCTGGTTATCAAGCAGAGCTTTGAGGATGGTTAGATGGTCGTTGTTATTAAGTAAATCCTCAATATCGTTTCTCCTTTTTATAAGCTCTGTCCGTAAGTCCTCATAAAAGGCGAAACTTTTTATGTTATCAAAAAAATAGTTAACAGAATTAGTGCTCTCATCTTTTAATAATTCACTCTGTTCCTCTGGAGCTGAATTTAATAGTTGATACAGATGCTTAAACATTCGGGTAGCTGCTCCTGACGCGGGTACAAACTTCACTCTGGATCCCTCAAAAATTTTGTAAACAAAAGCCAGATTATCCACCTCAGTGCTTTCAAGCCGAATAATCCCATCATTTACTGTTGCCGGTTTAGTAATATCAAGGAAAGGGAAACCTCTCCTGAAATGTTCCATTTGCTTCTCAGCCTTATCAACTGTAATGCCACGATTTTCAAGCTGCTGAATATCTTTTTGAGAGAACATGCTAAAACTGTACTTTTAAATTATAAAAACCCTTACTTGCTAATGGTGCAAATATAATGTAATAATGTGGCAATAAGTGTTTTTTCCTTTTTA
Source organism: Bacteroidales bacterium (assembly GCA_046542995.1). GTDB lineage: Bacteria > Bacteroidota > Bacteroidia > Bacteroidales > Tenuifilaceae > Perlabentimonas. The sequence continues at coordinate 1,508 of JBKHAH010000126.1, read as the reverse complement.
CATTTGCAAATCATTTTGTAAAGCATATTTTATTGGTATTAATGAAGAGTTATTTAATGGATAATTTAAAGAAGATTAATGTTATAACGTTAGGCTGCTCAAAAAATTTGGTTGATTCAGAATACCTGATGAAACAGCTAGATGGAGGAGGTTGGAAAATTGTTTTTGACTCCAATGATCCATCAGCAAAAGTTGTAATAGTTAATACCTGTGGTTTTATTGCTGATGCTAAGGAGGAGTCAATCTTCTCCATTATTTCACTTATTGAGGCAAAGCAAAGGGGCGCTATAGATAAAATATTTGTAATGGGATGCCTGTCGCAAAGGTATAAGGAAGATTTAATGAAGGAGCTTCCTGAGGTTGATGGTTTCTTTGGAGTTAACGAGTTGCCAGATATACTAAAGGCTTTAAATACAGACTTATCTGAAAGTAATTTGAATAGAAGGTTGCTTACTACACCAAAGCATTATGCCTACTTAAAAATTTCGGAGGGATGCTCCTGGGGGTGCTCTTTCTGTGCTATACCACTAATTAGAGGCAAGCATTTATCCAAAAGCATCCCTGAACTAATTGATCAGGCAGAGTGGCTGGCAGACAATGGGGTTAAGGAGCTGATAATTATTGCGCAGGATTCTACGTACTATGGGAAAGATATTTATGGGGAAAGGAGACTGCCTGAACTATTAGGAAAATTATCTCAAATAAGTGGAATTGAATGGGTTAGACTTCATTATGCATACCCTACCGGGTTCCCAATGGAGCTGCTTAATATAATCCGAGATAATCCAAAAGTTTGCAGCTACATAGATATTCCTTTTCAGCATATTAGCGACAAGGTTTTAAAGATGATGCGCAGGGGCATAACTAAGAACCAAACTTTATATCTTATCAAAAAAATAAGGAGTACCATACCTGATGTTGCCATCAGGACCACCCTGCTTGTGGGGCACCCGGGCGAGGGAGAAGAGGAGTTTAACGAGCTGATTGATTTTGTTAAAACCTCTCGATTTGAGCGTCTGGGAGTGTTTGCATACTCCGAGGAGGAGGGAACGCATTCTGCAACATTTGCTGATGATGTTCCCGAAGACATTAAGCAAGAGCGCGTTGAAAAAATTATGAGCATTCAACGTGATATTTCTTTGGAAAAGAACAGAAGCCGGATTGGTAAGAGGCTAAAGGTTATTATTGATAGGGAAGAGGGCGAGTTTTTTGTTGGCAGGAGCGAGTTTGACTCACCAGAGGTGGATCAAGAGATACTTATAAAAAAGTGCCTTGGCAGAACGTTTGCACCAGGCGATTTTGTTACATGCACCATAGATAGTGCCGATGATTATGACCTGTACGGCTCGGAGGTGAATGAATAATAACCTAAACTACCTAGAATTTCATTCATGTATTTTGTTTAATTTATTGCATAAAAAAACGTCCCAGAAGGGCGTTTTTTTATAATTAGTCAGTAGTGTCCGGAGAAAATTCACAATAATTTGTTAATGTGTTGATTTTGTTAC
>JBKHAH010000125.1:0-6734 GCA_046542995.1 Bacteroidales bacterium | reverse complement strand
AAAAAATGATGGAATGTTCTGATTAAATCATTAAAGTTCCAAGTAGTTTTATTATTTTGCACGTATGTTTACAAAAAAAGCGAAGAAATAAAAAATGAGTCTGATTTTAACCTGTTTCACTCTAACAGTAAGCAGCAACTCTCCGTTAATTAGTAGTTGGACGGTTGTAGCAACAGCAGGTATGGCTCTAGTAGTAATAGCATTCCTAATAATCAGCATCATAAGATTTAGGGCAGCAAAGTATAAGCAAAGAATCATTGCTCTGGAGCAAAAGCTTCTACTTTCTCAAATGAATCCACATTTCGTATTTAACTCCCTAACAGCCATCCAAAGTTACATTTTCAGAAACGATCCCTACCAGGCGGGTAAGTATCTGGCAAATTTTGCAAAGCTGGTTCGGCTTATTCTTGAAAATTCGAGACTGGAGTTTATTACAATAGCGAAAGAGAAAGAAACTATAAACCACTATCTGGAGCTGCAAAACCTTCGCTTTGGAGACAAGTTTGAGTACACAATAATAATTGACCCTGACATTGATGAAGAACATCATAATATTCCCCCGATGCTAGCCCAACCTTTTATTGAAAATGCAATTGAGCATGGTATCATTCATGTTAGTATAGAAGCATCAGTCCAAATTAGATTTAAACTTATTGGAAGTAGCATACTACTTGAAGTGGAAGATAATGGGGTTGGTATAGAACAATCAGCTAAATTTAATCAGAAAAAAAGAGACGACCATCAGTCACTAGCAACGCGTATTACTCACGAAAGAATTAAAAACCTCAGGAAAGCATACGGTAAAAGCATAAAAATGAGCATTATTGATTTAACAAAAAAAACAGATGCAAAGAGGGGAACATTGGTAAGTTTTTTAATACCAGCAATACACAACTAACTTATAATGATTAAGGCTGTAATAATAGACGATGAATCATTAGCATGCGATGCGTTAGCTAATATGCTTAAACTTTTCTGCCCAAATATTCAGGTTGTTGGGGAAGCATACAATGTTGAATCTGGGCTATCATCTATCAAGGGAAACGAACCTGATGTTGTATTTTTAGACATTGAAATGCCTGATGGAACAGGTTTTGACCTACTAAAAGAATTTAAATCGATAAATTTCAAAGTTGTTATTGTTACCGCTTATCAGGAGTATGCAATAAGGGCTTTTAAGTTTAGTGCTATTGATTATATACTGAAACCCGTAGACCCCAGCGACTTAATAAAGGCAGTTGAAAAGTTAGACTTAACAATAAAGGAGGAGGATACAAACAAAAAATTTCAAACCTTTTTTGATAACTATCAGGGGAATGAGAAGAATCCACAGAAAATTATACTCAAAACATTAGAATCGGTAATAGTTGCCGAAAAAGATTCCATTACCAGATGCGAATCTCAAAATAATTATACACAGTTTCATTTTACTGATAGGCCCAAGCTGCTGGTGTCTTCAACATTAAAAGAATTTGATGACATGCTCTCTTCATCAGGGTTTTTCAGAACGCATCAATCGCATTTAGTAAACCTTTTGCACGTAAAGAAGTATAATAGGTATCCAGAGAGTCATGTTGAATTAAAAGATGGAACGAGTATTCCTGTTTCAGTTAGAAAAAGAGAGATGCTTACTGAACTTTTAAAAAAACTGCAAAAGGTTTAATTATACTATTAACATTGAGAATATCAGAATATTATTTATATATTTGAAACAAAGATCCTTTGATGATTTGTTTTTTTAGAAAATACCGTTATTCTGCCTTAATTCTTTTAATGTGCCTTTTGGTAAACGTTAATTCGCTTAGTATTACTGCCAATGAGCCACAGGAGAACAAGATACAAATTATTGATTCTCTAAATAATATCTCCTATAATAATCGCAGGAGCAACCCAAAACAATCTCTTGAGTACGCCTTAAAAGCCTACAAACTATGCCAGGATGTTTCATACAAAAAGGGGCATGCATTTGCTATTCACAACATGGGTACAGCAAAAGCAATATTAGGCAACTATGATAGCGGAATGACAGACCTTATTGAAGCTTCGAGAATAAGAGAAGAAATTAATGATTACGAGGGGCTTGTATCAACATACAATAATATAGGGTATGTTTACTCAGAAATGGAGGATGACAAGAAAGCCCTTGAATTTTACAATAAAGCCCTGAAACAACAGAAAAAAACAGAATTACTACGCGATTTAGGTATCGTACTTAATAATATCGGTCATGTCCATTTCAGAAACAACCAGCTCGATTCAGCATTGCACTACTTTTACAAAGCGTTAGAAGTTAACGAAGAGGACAACGACGAGAGAGGGGCCAGCGCAAGTAAAAGTAATATTGGCTCAGTGTATAGAAACATGGGAGAGTACGAAAAAGGCTTGAAGTACCATTACGACTCATACAAAATTGGTAAAAAACACAACGACCGCTATGGAATGATCAGTACGCTTAGGTACATAGCTGAAGACTATATCTACCTTGGACAAATTGAAAAAGCAACAAACTATGCCCTAAAAAGCCTAATAATGGCTCAGGATATTGGCTCTTTGGGAGAGGAAAAAAACACCATATCGTTGCTTGCAAGAATTTACGAAAAGAGAGGGCAACATCAAAAATCCAACCATTACTTAAAATTTGAGAGCAAACTTAACGATAGCCTCTTTAGTATCGAGAAAGCGCAGGTCTTAGGTAGATTACAATCGGCATACGAACTTGAAAATAAAGCTCAGGAGAATGAGTTTCTTAGGATTGAGCAGCAAGCCAACGCTCAACAAATAAAACTCCAGCGTTCTCTACTTTACTTATCTGCTGCATTTATAGTAATTGCTTTCTCTTTATTGATAATTAATTTGCTATCAAGAAGAAAGATTAAGCATAGCAACCAGGAGCTATTAACAAAGAATCAAGAAATTATTAATCAGAAGCAAACAATTCAGGAGAAGGTTAAAGCATTGGATGATAAAAACAAGGAGCTTAAAAATATAAATCAGATTAAGGATAAGCTCATTTCAGTGATTGCTCACGATTTAAAGAACCCCTTCAACAGTATCTCTGGATATTCTGAATTACTCTTAACAGAGCCTGAATCATACTCTACTACCGAACTTAAAACCTTCCTGAGCATAATTCATGACAATGCACTTAAAGGAAACATGCTACTCGATAACCTTCTGCAATGGTCCAGGCTACAAACAAGTACCATTCAGTTCGTGCCTGTGGAGCAAAAACTGTACAAACTTGTTTACGATGAGCTCTTCTTTGCTCAACATAAAGCAAAAGAAAAGGAAGTTAAACTATTAACCAACATCCCAGAGAACACCGAAGTATTTGCTGATTCAAACATGCTTAAAACGGTAATTCGTAATCTTATTTCAAATGCTCTAAAATTTACTCCTAAACAGGGACAGATATCAATAGCATCCGAAAGGGTAAACAACGGTGTAAATATTTGTGTAAAAGACACAGGCTCTGGAATTGAACCACAAATTAAGGAGAAGCTTTTTACAGGTGAGGCTGGCGTAACCACACCTAACGAAAGGGGCGAGAAAGGTACCGGACTAGGTCTTATGCTATGTAAAGATTTTATTGATATACATAAAGGAGAAATCTGGGTTGAAAGTCAGCCCAACCAAGGCTCCTCCTTTTACATCTTCCTTCCCGACAGGGCAGAAGAGGAATCATAGAGTAAGCTGGCAAAACTATATCTTAACCGCAACTTCATCCAAAGGTTTTCTTTCACGCGGCATTATTTCCCTCTTCTTATTTTCTTCGCTTAAACTATCAAAATTACCATAAACACCAACAGCAATAGCTGCAACAGGGATATAATCAACATTTAGGTTAAGAATAGTTCTTGCCATATCCCTATCAAATCCACCCATTGGGTGTGTGGCCAGCCCCATGCTTTCTGCCTGAATAAGAAGGTTGGCTGTTGCCAATCCTGTGTCATGTTTTGCATAGCCATTCTTCTTCCCATTAAGGGCTAAATGCTTTTTGGCTGTAGTTATAACTAGCATGGAGGCATTCTTTGCCCACTCCTTATTGGGTGGCACAAGGCATGATGCTAATTTTGAGAATGATTCAGCATTATCACGTGAGGCATAGTAAAAACGCCAGGGCTGCTCGTTGTATGAGGATGGGGCCCAACGTGCAGCCTCAAAAAGCTTCCTAATATCACTATCTTTTAGAACTGTGGCATCAAAAGCTAGCACGCTCTTTCTATTAGCAATAGGTAAATGAATTTTAGCTTTCATAATATTTTAACTTTATATTGTTTACTAATAACAACAGAACCTTCAACAAGTTCAATATGTTTCTTAACATACAGGTTTATAGGTATTAAGTATTTGAAAAATGAAAAAGTTAAGTTATGATTGCAATAAAAATTAGTTGAATTTACTATCTTTATAACCTTTTAATAATCAGTAAAACCAAATATTTAATTTAACAAATACAATTCAATTATGATGACACCAAAAGACTACATGGCCCGCGAAGACAAGTACGGAGCACACAACTATCATCCACTTCCAGTTGTATTGGAAAAAGGTGAGGGAGTTTACCTATGGGACGTAGAAGGAAAACAGTACTTCGATTTTCTTTCTGCATACTCGGCAGTTAACCAGGGTCATTGCCATCCAAAAATTGTTAATGCATTAAGCGAACAAGCAAAAAAGTTAACTCTTACCTCAAGAGCATTTTACAACAACGTGCTGGGTGAGTTTGAGGAGTACATAACCAAATTTTTTGGCTACGATAAGGTTTTACCAATGAACACTGGTGCTGAAGCCGATGAAACTGCAATAAAACTTTGCCGTAAGTGGGGATACCAGAAGAAAGGCGTTAAGGATGGTCAGGCCAAAATCATTGTTTGTGAAAACAACTTCCATGGTCGTACAACTACCATCGTTTCAATGAGTACTGATGAAGAAGCACGCGCAGATTACGGACCATACACACCTGGCTTTGTTATTATACCTTATAACGATCTAAACGCTCTTGAAAAGGCGCTTGAGGATGAGAACGTTGTGGGCTTCCTTCTTGAGCCTATTCAGGGAGAGGCTGGCGTTTTTGTTCCCGATGAAGGGTACCTTAAAAAAGCATACGAACTTTGTAAAAAGAAGAACGTACTATTTATTGCCGATGAGGTTCAAACAGGAATTGCGCGTACAGGTAGAATGCTAGCATGCGACCACGAAGGAGTTCGTCCTGATGTTCTGATTCTGGGCAAAGCCGTTTCAGGAGGTGTATTCCCTGTTTCTGCAGTTCTTGCAGATGATGATATAATGCTTTGCATACAACCAGGCCAGCATGGTTCTACATTTGGTGGCAACCCAATTGCTGCAAAAGTAGCCATTGCTGCACTTGAGGTAATTAAAGAGGAGAATTTAGCTGAGAAAGCTGAGAAGCTTGGTAAAATTTTCCGTGATGAGTTCCGTAGTATCAAGAGCGATATGATTGAGCTAGTTCGCGGAAAAGGATTGTTAAATGCAGTAGTAATTAATAACCAGCCTGGCAAAACGGCTTGGGATGTTTGCGTTGCCATGGCTGAAAATGGCGTTTTGGCTAAGCCAACTCACGGTAACATTATTCGCTTTGCTCCTCCTCTTGTTATTACAGAGGAACAGCTTCGCGAAGCAATGGATAAAATAAAAGAGGTGTTCAAAAAGTTTGAATAAACTTTTTTAAATTTTTTTAAGCCGTTCTCATATTTTGAGAGCGGCTTTTTTTATAACTTGGCACTAAAATTGAGCATACTTATCAAACAACAACCCAATGGCAAAAATTAGCAAAAGTATCGTACTGCTTTTAGTGGTATTGCTCTTTTCATCGGGGCTACACGCCCAGAGAACTATTAACATTAAAGGTGCAAAGGGCACTGGAGAACTTGTTGGGAGAATTAGCTACGAAGAAGCCAGGCGTGAAGCTCTAAACAAGGCAAAAGTAGAGGCTTTGAGAAAAGCAGGGGTGTCCGAACATCTTCAATCATACGAAAGCTTATTCAGAAGTGAGGGGGACAACGATTTCTCCGAATTCTTCAGTTCCGATATTCAATCCGAACTTCAGGGGGCCGTTAAGGATTACGAGATTGTTAACCACGAACGTAAGGTTGACCCCCAAACCAACCTTTTTACTGTTGAGGTTACCATTGACGCAACCGTGGTGCTTTACGATACTAAGCCAGATCCAACCTTCAACGTTCGCGTGGAAGGTATTAAGGGTGTTTATGAGGTTGGAGAAATGCTTACATTCTCAGTTTTTGCAACGCAAAAATGCTATCTGCATATATTTAACATCTCTGACACATATACTACCCAAATGTACCCCAATGCCTGGGAGAGTTTTATAGAAATACCCTCTAATAAAAAAATCACTTTCCCTTTTGAGCAGATTATTGAATATGAACTTTTTAAAGAATCGGATAAACCCGAACTAAATCGATTAGTTTTGGTATTCACTAAAAAGCCAATACATTTCCTTAATCATTCTGGTGGCGAAGAGCAAAAAACCTCTTCGGAAGCAATATTCTCATGGATATATGGGCTAACACCAGATGTAAGAAAAGTCGATTATCAGGTATTTACGCTTAGGTAAGATTTTACTGTTTTTCAGATAAAACAGGGTAAAAGTCCCAGTAAACTACACATTAGTTACTATCACATTACAAACTCTGCATTCTATCCCGCAAGGCAATATCACACTATTATTCTACAATAGTCATAATCATAAT
>JBKHAH010000124.1:0-6986 GCA_046542995.1 Bacteroidales bacterium | reverse complement strand
AACAAAATCAACACATTAACAAATTATTGTGAATTTTCTCCGGACACTACTGAATCTTAATATAAAAATGGAATGAATTATATTAAGCAACTTGATAGCAAGTCGGTATAATCATACAAAAACCCTTGTTTTAACTCTCCTTCAGAATATTTCGTCCTAAAAATTCGGTCTTTACCCAAAAATCCGTAAAACACAGTAAAATTGTGCTGCATGAATGTTATATTTGCTTAGTTTTTATGCTTGGCTTGGCAAATTTTTTTAATAGAGTTTTATTTATAATCATGCAACAAATACATCTGCTTAAAATACTAGTAGTGAGTCTGTTGTTGTTTGTTACCCAAACAACAATTGCGAATGCGAATACTAATACTGGTTTAGCCAATCCTGATACCTATATTGCCCACGAGTGGATAGATTCAGTAATGAATAAGTTAACCCTGCGTGAAAAGATTGCGCAACTTTTTATGGTGGCGGCCTATTCTAATAGGGATGATGAGCATATAGAGGAGATAGAGCAGCTGGTGGCTGAAGAAAAAATTGGCGGTCTGTGTTTTTTTCAAGGTGGTCCGGTCAGGCAGGCTCAGCTAACTAACTATTATCAGCAAAAAGCAGATGTCCCCTTGCTTATCTCCATGGATGCTGAGTGGGGTTTGGGAATGCGCTTAGATAGTGCCATATCGTACCCCAGGCAAATGATGCTTGGGGCAATGGACGATAATAGGTTAATTTATCATATGGGAGCCGATATTGCCCGACAGCTAAAACGGATGGGCGTTCATATTAATTTTGCTCCAGTGGTTGATGTGAATAGTAATCCGGAGAATCCGGTAATAAATACCCGTGCATTTGGTGAAAACAGGGAGATTGTCACACAGAAAGGATTGGCATACATGCTGGGCTTACAGGATAACGGAATAATTGCTTGTGCCAAGCATTTCCCTGGGCATGGCGATACCGATACCGATTCGCACTACGATTTACCATTGCTTAATCATAATCGTAGTAGGCTCGACTCACTTGAACTGTACCCATTCCGAAAGCTAATCCAGAATGGAGCAGCAAGCGTAATGGTTGCCCATATGGAGATTCCCGAGTTGGAGTCCACAAAAAATCTTGCTTCAAGCTTATCGGGCAACGTTGTTAGTTCGCTACTGTTGGATGAGTTGGGATTTAAGGGACTTGCCATAACCGATGCGCTTAACATGAAAGGTGTTAGCGATTACTTTAATCCGGTAGATTTAAACTACAAGGCTTTAAAAGCGGGCAACGATATAATTCTTTTCCCATCCGAGGTAAAGGCTAGCATCTCTAAAATTGAGAAGGAGGTGAAAAGGGGGCGCTTTCCCGTTGAGGAGATTGATAGAAGATGCCGTAAAATAATTGAAGCTAAATACAAAGTTGGTTTAAGCAATTTCAAACCAGTAGAAATTGATGGGCTTGTTGAGGATATTAACAAAGATTCCTACAAGCTACTAGTTAGGCAAATTACTGAACAAGCAATAACGGTACTTAACAATAAGGATAGTTTAATCCCCATTCAACGTCTCGATACTCTCTCAATTGCCTATGTTGAAATTGGCGATGAGAGAGGAGCGGATTTTATTAATCAGATGGAGTTGTATGCTCCAATAACTTCATTTGTATTAAAAGCTCAACCCAGCCATGAAGATTTAACCAATCTTGAAGAGAAGCTTGATGATTTTAACTTAATAATTGTAGGTCACCATAGGGTATCTACAAGTTCAGACCGTGATTATGGAATTACACCGCAAGTTGCCAGCTTCATTAATAAAATAAATGATTCCAAAAAGGTAATATTCAGTTTATTTGGTACTCCTTACGCATTAAGTAAATTTTCTAATACCGAAAATTTTAATGGACTGGTTGTTTCTTACGATAATTCTGCAATTACACAGCAGGTTACCGCCCAGTTACTATTTGGTGGGTTAGAGGTGAATGGAAGGCTGCCCGTTACAGCATCCCAAGCCTATCCTTTGGGTAGCGGATTGCCTGCAGGTAAGCGAATAAGATTAAAGTATTCTATTCCTGAGGAGATGAGCATTAAACAACGGTATATTACGAAGGTTGATTCGATAATTACTGATGCCATTTACCAGCAAGCAACACCCGGAGTACAGGTGTTAGCTGCTAAAGATGGCGTGGTTTTTTATAATAAATGTTTTGGTAATCATACTTATATTGATGCAGATTTAGAAGTAAACAACTCCTCCATATACGATGTTGCTTCAATCACAAAGATTGCCTCCACATTAACCCTGGCAATGGATTTGTACTCAAAGAATAGGTTAAACTTAAACGATACACTTGGTACATATCTAAACCTCCCCGATACCTCAAAGCTAAATGGCTTGGTAATTAATGACATGCTATTGCATCAGTCGGGCTTAACCCCTTGGATACCGTTTTACCTTAGAACATTATCTTCGCTTTGGCCAGGGAAACCCCTAATTAATGGTAGTTTTTCTACTACGTTTCCTTATCAACTAGCACGTAATCGATTTATGACGAGGCATACTACACCTTCAAGAAAATATTACAGAAATAATTTTTCATTTGAGTATCCTCATCAGGTAGCTCATGGCCTTTATGCAAAGGAAGAGATTAAGGATAGCATTTTCACTTGGATAATGCGTTCACCCTTGAATGAGCCAGGCGAGTACCGATATAGCGACTTGGGTTTCATGCTCCTCCATCAAGCCATTGGAAATATAATTAACATGCCACATGAGGAATACTTAAGCCGGAACTTTTACTCAAAACTCGGGATGAATCATACAGGATTCTTCCCTTTAAACAGGTTTGAACAGAGTAGGATAGCACCAACCGAAAATGATCTGTTTTTTCGTAAACGGCTAATCTGGGGGCATGTTCACGATCAGGGAGCTGCCATGTTGGGCGGTATTGCAGGTCATGCAGGATTATTCTCTAACGCCAACGATTTGGCAAAACTCTCGCAGATGTTTCTTAACAGAGGAACATACGGAGGCGATGTTTACTTTCCCTCTGAAACCATTGACCTTTTTACCAGCTGCATAAACTGTGTAAATGGTGTTAGGCGCGGACTTGGCTTTGATAAACCCGAACCTGATCCTGAAAAGTCCAGCCCAGTTTGCTCCAAAGCAACGTCGCTCAGCTATGGTCATGCTGGTTTTACAGGTACCATGATGTGGGTTGATCCTGCTTACGATTTTGTTTATATCTTTATATCGAACAGAATCCATCCTGATGCCAGCAATAGAAGGTTGATTGAATTGGATGTTAGAACTCGTATACAGGAAACATTTTATGAGGCTTTGGAAGACTCAGAAGAGGTTTACTGATAATACATCAAGCCTGACTACTTATTTTATTCAACATAAAATCGCATGACTGAAAATACAGATATTAGGGTAAACCTAAGGCACCTTGAGATAGAGGACTATCTTCATCTTAAGGAGGCTATGCAGAAAGCCTATTCGGAATCAGATGGGCTGCATTGGAAAATTGAAGAAATTCAAAACTTGCTCAACCTTTTCCCCGACGGGCAGCTTTGCATTGAGGTTAATGGGGTAGTTGTTGCTTGTGCCCTTTCTATTATTGTTGATTACAAGAAGTTTGGCGATAATCATACTTACCAAAAAATTACCGGAAACGAAACGTTTAGTACCCATAATCCTGATGGCGATGTGCTTTATGGTATAGAGGTGTTTGTGCATCCCGATTACCGAGGATTACGGCTTGCTCGCAGGCTATATGATTCCCGTAAGGAGATTTGTGAAAACCTGAATCTTAGAGCGATAATGGTAGGAGGGAGGATGCCAACATACAATAAGTATGCTGATGAGCTAACGCCCAGGCAGTACCTAAACAAGGTCGAGAAGAAGGAGATTTACGACCCAGTCCTTTCTTTTCAGATTTCAAATGGTTTTCAGGTTAAAAGGATTCTGAAGAACTATCTGCCGGGCGATTCCCAATCGCTTGAATATGCTACCCTTCTACAGTGGCATAATATCTACTACGAGAAGGATGATAATTATCTAAATATTTCAAAGAGTAACGTTAGGTTAGGGTTGGTTCAATGGCAAATGCGTTCGCATCCGCATTTTGATTCGCTGGTGGAGCAGATTGAGTTTTTTGTTGATGCTGTTAGCGATTACGAATCGGATTTTATACTTTTCCCCGAGCTTTTTAACGCGCCGCTCATGGCACCATACAATCAGCTTGGTACGGCCGAAGCCATGCGTGAGCTGGCAAAATATACCGAACCACTACTTGAGCAGTTTAAATCTTTCTCTGTTAGTTACAATATAAATATTATAACTGGCTCAATGCCAATTGTTAACGAGAAGGGTAACTTGCAGAACGTATCGTACCTTTGCCATAGGAATGGTAAGGTTGATGAGTACAGGAAGATTCATATTACGCCCAACGAGCGTGAAACATGGGGAATGGTTGGAGGCGATTTCATAAGAGTTTTTGATACCGATTGCGGGAAGATTGGTATTGTGGTTTGCTACGATGTTGAGTTCCCTGAGCTTATCAGGCTTATGTCTGATGATGGGATGAACATCCTGTTTGTACCATTCCTTACCGATACCCAGAATGGTTACATGCGTGTGCGCAACTGTGCAATGGCCAGAGCGGTTGAAAACGAGTGTTATGTTGCCATAGCTGGCTGTGTGGGGAACCTACCCAGAGTAAACAATATGGATATTCAGTATGCGCAATCAGGTGTGTTTACACCATCCGACTTTGCCTTCCCTACCAACAGTATTAAAGCAGAGACAACCCCAAATACGGAAATGACCCTTATTGTTGATGTTGATTTAAATCTGTTAAAGGAGCTGCACAACTATGGTAGCGTTCGGATAATGAAGGATAGAAGGCACGATTTGTACGAACTCAAAAAGTTGAAAAAATAGGAAAGGGAGTGGTATTTAGACTCTCTTTTTAGATGGAAATTATCCTATAATCATTAATCCCGACTGCTATTAACAAGAAATTTTTTGATGGTTCTTAGCAAGTCTTCTGGTCTAATGGGTTTTGATAGGTAATCATCGCAACCAGCTCTTGCCCCTTTAGCCCTATCTTCTGCCATTGCGTAAGCAGTTTGCGCAATAACAGGTAACTCTGGTTTTATCTCCTTAATTTTTTGTGTTGCTTCATAGCCATTCAATATGGGCAGCTGAATATCCATAAGTACAATGGAGATGCTATCATTATCTTTTACCAGCTGTACGGCCTCGGTTCCATTTGTTGCACGTAATGTTTTTGCTTTGGTTGGCGATATAACCTCCTGTAAGAAGTAGTAGTTTGTATCCTCATCCTCAACTATAAGAATTGTTTTGCCCTCCAGATTGTCAGATGGATTTGAATCGGTGGCCCTTTCCAGTATCCTCTCGCTGGAGATTGGAATTATTAGCGGAAGGCTAAAGTAGAAGGTGCTCCCTTTACCAATTTCGGATTCTACCCATATTTGCCCTCCCATTAACTGCACCAGTTTTTTAGATATTGCAAGTCCTAAACCAGTGCCACCGTATTTACGTGTGGTTGAATCATCTATCTGTCTAAAACGTTCAAATATATCATTGGTCTTCTCCTGGGGCATTCCTATGCCTGTATCTTTCACATAGAAAAGTATGGTTGCGTTGTTAGGTATTAAATAGCCGAATTTAATGTAGCCCTCATTAGTGAATTTTATGGCATTATTTATAAGATTATTAAGTATTTGCCTTAGTCTTAAGGAATCGCAAAGTATGCTAAAGTTGTAATCATTTATAGCATAATGCTGGCGCAACTCAATATTGGATTTTTTGTTTTTTGTAATGTAAGTTCTGAAATAAATGTAAAGTTCTTCCAGGGTTTTGTTAATAAAAACGTTGGATTTGGTTATGTTTAGCTGCTTAGATTCAATTTTGGAAATATCAATTATATCATCTATTAGCATAAGCAGCGCTTTGCTGCTATTGCTTATGTATTGAGCGTAGATGTCCTTTTTTTCCGGGGAAACACTTTTTCGGGTAATTAGCTCAGAAAAACCAACAATGGAATTCATGGGGGTACGTATTTCATGACTCATATTTGCCAGGAACGAGGTTTTCAGGTTGTCAGCTTGCTCTGCTCTGTTCCTAGAATGCTTTAAAGCCTCTTCGTATTCTTTTCTTTCTATTGATAATGCTAACTGATTGGATATATGTTGAAGTATCAAAAGGTCATCCTTTGTGTATGCTTTAGCAGTTTTATAGTTTTGTATGGCGATTAAGCCTAGAATCTCATCGTTGTTTTTTAGGGGTACACCCATCCACGATTTTGCCGGAGTTCCTACAATATCAATTATACCCTGCTCATTAAGTTGTTGAATATCATCCTCTGTAACAAGCATCGGTTTACCCGTTTCTATTACTTGTCCACTTAATGTTTTTCCCTGAGGGAAGGTATCGTAATTATCATATCTATCTATAAAATATGGAAGGGTTAATTTGTATCTTAGCTTGTCCCAGAGCACAATAAACAGGTTCTCAGTATCCATTACTGAGCCAAGCTCCTTCTGAACAGCACTGAATAATTCTTTTAGGTCTTTACTTTCCTTATCGGCTCTGGCAATGTTCAGTAGCAGCTCCTTGGTTTTTTTCTCTCTAACCTCAACGGTTTTGTCAACAGCCCAAATGAGATAACCTTCTTGATCGTCATTATTGTCAGGCTTTACATCAACGTTGTAATAGTTAACAATTGTATTCTCTTGCTCGTATTTGTGTAGTTTTTTTGGTTGTTTATTACTATTTGTGATGGATGAAAAACTTAAATTTGGGAAAATGCAACTTATATTGGGCAGGGTTGAGATATTATTACATTTTAGAAACTGTTTTTGAAAATAATCTGTAGCCCAAATAAATTCACCTTTGGAGTTAACTTTGCATATAAGCACAGGTAGTTCTCCTATTGCTTTTGGTGTGTTATGGTTTATTGGGTTTGAATTGTTAATCATT
>JBKHAH010000035.1:0-32132 GCA_046542995.1 Bacteroidales bacterium | reverse complement strand
CAAAAGTCACATGTTGATGAGCTGCCGCAGCTAATAAACGTGCTTCTGGGCAGCATGTCCTTGGTAGGGCCAAGGCCTCATACACCCGAGCATGTAATGCTATATGAAGATTGGCAAAAGGAAAGGTTGTTGGTAAAGCCAGGTATAACCTGCCTTAGACAATTAAGGGAACCATATAAGAAGATCAGTTTCAACTCCTACATTGAGGATGATATTAAATATATTAACCAATGGAGCTTCTGGCTAGACCTGTACATTCTGATGAAAACTGCACTTACCTTTACGAAAATGCTCACCAAAAAGCAGTCTTAACAAATTTTACAATCACAAATAGCCTTTCGTTAATCTGCTAATAGGTTTGTAATTAGCCAAACCCGATACAATTCCTATGGCATTTGCTAAAATATCATACGTTTCAAAACTTCGTGAGGGAATCGTAAAGTACTGTAGCAACTCTATAGCTAAGCCATAAGCAAAAACAATTAAGGCAGATGCCAATAATTTCTGACTGTACGATATCCGACTATCCGTCATCCTGTTATAATCAGAAATAAGCAGAATGGTTAAAATAAAAAATATGCCAAAATGCACTACCTTGTCAAAGTGTGGTACGCTAAAGTCTGCAATTTTATTAATGGAACTGCTAGGCAACAAGCATGCTAACAGAATAAGTAAGGCCCACGTTATTGACTTCCAAAAGCTAATTATTCTCATCCTAATAATTTTACATGCAAAGTAAATCAACAAGTTATAAGAATCCAAAATTAGTTAATAACATCGAAAAAGGGTTTGTTTTTATCGGGCAGTAACCTATCTTTGTGGGATTTTTATTTTTTGAAGTATTCAACATACAATAATCATAATATTTTGTTGATTATTAGTCTTATAAACAAGTTATATGGCAGCCAAAGTAAAATTTAAAGAGCACAAAGGGTTAGATTTATCACAGGCAAACAAGCAGGTGCTTGAAATCTGGGAAAAGAATAAAACATTTGAGAAGAGCCTTTCTTCTCGCGAAGGAAAACCATCCTACGTGTTTTACGAAGGGCCACCCTCTGCCAATGGAATTCCCGGAATACACCATGTTATGGCTCGTGCCATTAAGGATATTTTTTGCCGATACAAAACCCAACAGGGTTATCAGGTGCATCGAAAGGCCGGATGGGACACGCACGGCTTACCGGTTGAACTTGGCGTAGAGAAACTTCTTGGCATCACAAAGGAGGATATCGGTAAATCAATCACCGTTGAAGAGTACAACAAAACCTGTCGTCGTGAGGTAATGAAGTACACCGACCTGTGGGAGGATCTCACCCACAAAATGGGTTACTGGGTTGACATGGACGCCCCTTACATCACGTACGATAATAGATACATTGAGACCCTTTGGTACTTACTGAAGGAGCTCTTCAAAAAGGATTTACTCTACAAGGGTAAAACCATACAGCCATTCTCCCCCGCAGCAGGAACGGGGCTAAGCACCCACGAGCTAAATCAGCCGGGTTGCTATCGCGATGTTAAGGATACTACCGTTGTTTCTCAATTTAAAATTATTCGGAACCAAACCTCAGAGTTCCTTTTTAAAGATGTAGATACTGATGTTTTTGTGCTTGCATGGACAACAACCCCCTGGACGCTGCCATCAAACACGGCGCTTGCTGTGGGGCCAAAAATAAAGTACGTAAAAATTCAATCTTTCAATCCATACAGCGGCGAGCCTGTAACGGTTATATTAGCAAAGGATCTGCAAAACACTTTTTTTGATCCCAAGAATGCCGACCTCGCACTTGAAGATTACAAAGCAGGAGACAAAAAGGTCCCTTTTAAAGTTATAGCCGAATACCAGGGGAGCGAGCTTACCGATATTCGGTACGAACAGCTGTTCCCTTTTGTAAAGCCAGAGGGTGATGCCTTCCGCATTATACCGGGCGATTACGTTACAACCGAAGATGGTACAGGCGTTGTTCACATTGCGCCAACTTTTGGTGCCGACGATGACAGGGTGGCCAAAGTTGCAGGGATATCCCCACTAATACTTCGCAGCAAGCTGGGCAACATTGAGCCTATGGTTAATCGCACTGGTAAATACTTTGATATTGATGATTTAGACCCTGATTTTGTTGATCAGTTTGTTAACATTGAGGAATTTAAAGAGTTTGCCGGCTGCTACGTTAAGAACGAGTATGATCCCAACCCAACAGATAATGGCGACAGCCTCGATGTTAATCTTTGCGTATGGCTAAAAAAGAATAGCAGAGCCTTCAAAATTGAGAAGTACGTTCACAACTACCCCCATTGCTGGCGAACCGATAAGCCAATTCTTTACTATCCGCTTGATAGCTGGTTTATAAGAACCACCGCTCTAAAAGAAAGGATGTTAGAATTAAACAACACCATTAACTGGAAACCAGCGAGCACAGGTACAGGTAGGTTTGGCAAATGGCTCGAGAACCTGGTTGACTGGAACCTGTCCCGTTCGCGCTTCTGGGGAACCCCATTGCCAATATGGGCAACTGAAGATCGTAAGGAGCTAATATGCATTGGATCTGTAGAAGAGTTTAAAACGGAGTGCGCCAAAGCTGTAGAGGCAGGTTTTATGGAGAGCAACCCGCTGGAAGATTTTAGTCCTAACAATTTCTCAAAAGAAAACTACGAAACATTCGACCTCCATCGTCCCTTTGTTGATGATGTAGTGCTCGTTTCCCCAACGGGGAAAAAGATGTTCAGAGAACCCGACCTTATTGATGTATGGTTCGATTCGGGTGCAATGCCCTATGCACAGATACATTACCCCTTTGAGAACAAAGATGGGTTTAAAGAAGTTTTTCCCGCAGATTTTATCGCCGAAGGCGTAGATCAAACCAGAGGCTGGTTCTTCACCCTTCACGCAATTGCCAGCATGCTTTTTGATTCGGTAGCATTTAAAAACATTATCTCCAACGGGCTTGTACTTGATAAGAAGGGCAACAAAATGAGTAAGCGCCTTGGCAATGCGGTGGATCCTTTTGAAGTAATTGAAAAGTTTGGCTCAGACCCCCTACGTTGGTATATGATTACCAACGCCCAACCCTGGGATAACCTAAAATTTGATATTGATGGGGTAGATGAGGTAAGACGAAAATTCTTTGGTACGCTCTACAACACCTACTCTTTCTTTGCTCTTTATGCCAATGTTGATGGATTTAACTATAGCGAACCAGAGGTGCCCGTTAACCAACGACAGGAAATTGACAGATGGGTAATATCACTACTAAACTCCCTTATTGTTGAGGTTGAGGATGCTTACAATAGCTACGAACCTACCAGAGCAGGTAGAGCTATTCAAAATTTTGTTTCAGAGAACCTAAGCAACTGGTACGTTCGTCTTAACAGGAAAAGATTCTGGGGTGGAGAGTACAATACAGATAAGATAGCTGCATACCAAACACTATACACATGCCTTGAAACGGTTGCCATGCTTGCCGCACCCATAGCACCATTCTATACCGACCAGCTATTTACCGATCTAAACGAAGCAACATCCAAACAGAATGCGGAAAGCGTGCATCTTTCAGATTTTCCAAAAGCCAACAAAGAGCTGATTGATGGAGATCTTGAGGAGAGGATGGCCATTGCTCAAAACATCTCATCAATGGTACTTGGCCTAAGGCGTAAGGTTAACATTAAGGTAAGGCAACCCCTTAACAAGATGATGGTTCCGGTACTAAACGAAAAGTTCCGTAATCAGCTAAAAAAAGTAGAAGACCTGATTCTAAACGAGGTAAATGTTAAGGAACTCCAATACCTTGACGATTCAGAAGGAGTGCTTGTTAAGAAGGTAAAACCAAACTTTAAGGCATTAGGCCCCCGCTTTGGAAAAGCGATGAAAGAAGTTGCTGGAGCAATTGCCAGCATGTCGCAAAGCGATATAGCCCAGCTGGAGAGAGAGGAAACTTTCCCCATTACTGTGGATGGTGAGAATCAGCAAATTAATCTTAGCGATGTTGAGATTTTTTCTGAGGATATACCTGGTTGGCTGGTTGCTAACGAGGGGCGATTCACTGTTGCCCTTGATGTAACAATTACCGATGAGCTTAAACAGGAGGGTATTGCACGTGAGCTAATCAATAGAATTCAGAACCTACGCAAAGATGCTGGCTTTGATGTTACCGATAAGGTAAAAATTAGCATTCTTAACCATAAGCAATTAAGCCCTGCCATTGAAAATCACAAGGAGTACATTGCCAGCCAAACCCTGGCGCGCGAAATCTGCTTTGTTGACTCAATGCCCTGTGGTACTTGCACCAACATTGAGTTAGATGCTGATTTGGTAACCTCAATTAAAGTTGAAAAGATTGATGCATAAAATTGTTTATATAAACCTTTATATTTATATTTAGACAAAATTTTTCAGTTATGGCAGAGAAGACAAGGTATAACGACGAGGAGCTGGCAGAATTTAAGGAAATAATTCTGAAGAAGCTGGAGAAAGCTCGTAAGGATTATGATATCCTAAAGGGAGCTATTACCATGAGCGAAAGCAACGACACCCAGGATACATCACCTACCTTTAAGGTTTTGGAAGAAGGTGCAGCAACCCTATCTAAAGAGGAGGCCGGTAAATTAGCCCAAAGGCAAATTAAATTTATCCAGCACCTTGAGGCAGCGCTTGTCCGTATTGAAAACAAAACCTACGGTGTTTGCCGGGAAACTGGTAAACTAATAGACAAAGAGCGTTTACGTGTTGTTCCGCACGCTACCCTGAGCATTGAAGCAAAGAACAGGCAGAAATAGAATGGTATTTATTGCCTCTTAGAATAATGTGGTAATTATATTGCCACATTATTATATTTTTGTGTGTAGACCTTATTATCCACATCTTTTGAAAATGTCAATACGAAATAAAACTTTTCTTCTAATTGGGTTGGTGCTAATAGCCGATCAGGCGCTTAAAGTATGGATTAAGCTTAACATGGCCCTTGGCGAGAATTACAACATCCTTGGTGATTGGTTTATTATTCACTTTACTGAGAATTATGGGATGGCTTTTGGCCTGCAATTTTGGGGGGAATATGGCAAACTCTTTTTAAGTCTGTTTAGGATTGCAGCCGTTGTACTTATTGGTTTTTACATTGCATGGCTAATAAAGAAAAAAATGCCACAGGGACTAATTCTAGGTATTGCTTTAATTATGGCAGGAGCCATTGGGAATATTCTCGACAGCGCATTCTACGGCCTGCTATTCAGTGAATCGTATGGCGCGCCAGCCCAATTCCTCCCTCCCGATGGCGGATATGCATCATTCCTACATGGCCGTGTGGTTGATATGTTCTATTTCCCTATAATAAACACTACATGGCCACACTGGGTACCATGGTTAGGAGGTGAGCATTTTGTGTTTTTTAGGCCCGTATTCAATCTTGCAGATTCAGCCATAACAGTTGGTGTTTTTTATTTACTTTTATTTCAAAGAAAAATACTTCTTCACAACGAGGTTGCAAAGAATGAGCAATAGAGTTGCGCTAATTGTGGCCGGTGGTAGCGGCATTAGAATGGGAAACGCAGTTCCTAAGCAGTTTTTACCTATAAAGGGCATTCCTATTTTAATGCGAACGCTCAATGTGTTTTACAGCCTCTCTCACAAGCCCGAAATAGTTCTGGTTCTGCCTGAACAGGAGCAAGATAGATGGAGGAATTTATGCAAATCGCTATCCTATAACGTGCCACACGCACTTGTTAATGGAGGAGAATCAAGGTTTCTCTCAGTGAAGAATGGTTTGGAAACCATAAATAACGATGGTTTAGTAGCCATTCACGATGGCGTAAGACCTCTTGTTACCACCGATTTAGTTGAGCAATGCTACCTTACCGCTCAACAAAAGGGGAATGCAGTTCCTGCCATAAAACCGCTCGAATCGGTAAGGGTTGGAACAAATCAGAATAACAGAATTGAGAATAGAGAGCTCTGCTGGCTAGTACAAACGCCCCAGGTATTTCATATTAAGGATATCAAAAAGTACTATAACACCAGTTGGCACCCACATTTTACCGATGATGCCTCTGTCGCTGAGCATCATGGTGCTAGAATTAATATTCTTGAGGGCAATAGAGAGAACATAAAAATTACCACCCCTTTGGATATTCTTTGGGCAGAAACCATATTAGATTAAAAAAATTAAGGGGTACTTAAACTAATTAAAACCCTTCTTCTTGGGCAATAGTTGGGTGATAAACTAATTAAAAACCCATTGAGTTTGCCCTGCAAATTTCAACCAAAAAAACAACAATCTACTCATTAAGAAACTCAATAATGCACTTCAAACAATCATAGTATTGCTGTTGCTTTTCAATTAAATTTACCCCATTTATAATATCATCCTGAAACCGTCTATTGAGCACAGCTCCACTCTCCTTTTTATAATTATTACTAACGTTGGGAGCATCGTAAGTTTTATTAACAAGTGCCTCATCAATAAACATCCTCCCCTCACCCTCACAGAGCCACAAAGGATTAACCCTGTATTTTTTTATTAAATTTTTAAGTAAAATTGCACTAACGCCAGCCTTCCCACGCTCAACATCAGAATAGGATCCCTGCTTAATTTCAAGGGTGCTACTAAAGAATCGTTGAGTATATCCTAGGTGTTTCCTAAGTTGCTTTATTCTTTCATTTTCCGTCATACACGCCTGATATCCATTTGTATAACTCTATTTTTATAAGAGCGCAAAAATACAACAATATCTTAAATAATTACATAATTATTCATCACAATCTAAATAATGAACTAATTTTGTGCGATTCAATCATCGAATAATCATTTTCAGCAATTTAGATGAGTTTAATGAAGCAAAGCAACCTGAAATCAGTAAATATTATAAAAGACAACATAGCACGATTGGACACTCTGATAGTAGAGGTAGTTAATTGTTCTAATAAAAACTTGTTAGTTATATCTGGCGGCAGAGTAGTTCACGCCAACCCCTTATTTATCAAAACGTTTGGCTACTCAAAAAACGAGATTAATAACATCAAATTGTCTGAAATACTTATAACTGACAAGTCGCAAACATCCTTTGAAAAATTCTTAGTTAAGGCTGCAACCGTAAAATCAACATCAACATATAAAGGTGATATAAGAGTTGTTGATAAAAACAACAACGAGCATTTATGCACCATAAACCTTCGCCGGTGTTTATGGAAAGATAAGGCATCTACGCTCTTGTCAATAAAGTTAGTAAACGGCGAGGTTAAATTAGAAAATCGCGTTGATGAAAAATCGCTTAAGCTGCTGGATACTGCCCTGATTGCCTCTGATCAATGCGTAATTGAGTTGAACATAGCTTCTGAAGAGTTCTATATAAGTCCAGCCTATTACTCAATGCTTGGCTATAATACCGCTGATTTTTTTGAAAACCTAGATTCATGGCTCAGCCTTATGCACAGCAATTCTTTAAAAGAATTTAAGGAAGTTCTGGAGAAAATAAAAAAAGGGAACGGCTTCCCAAAGCACTGGGAACACCAGGTGAAAACCAAGTTTAACGGCTATAAGTGGTTCCTTTGCGTATGGCAGGTAGTTGAATGGAATGAAAAAGGAGGCCCCGTTAGGCTTGTTGGCGTTACCATGGACATTAACGAGAGAAGAAAACTCCAGATTGAAAAGCAAGGTTTTCTTGAAACAGTAAGTGGCTTTATTAAAAACTCGCTTGATGGGTTTACTTTAATTGATGAGAATGGCATCGTGGTAGAGTGGAACCCTGTACTGGAAAAGATTACAATGATTAAGCGCAGCGAAATAGTTGGTCGGTACATCTCAGATATGCTTGAAGAACTAATACACAACGAAAAGCCTCAGGTTGATCTACTTACTGAATTAAACAATTTTTACTCAACCATCGCTCATAAAGGCAATAATCCCTGGCAAGGTTCTTATGTTGAATCATCCGTTTTGGATGGAATGTACAAACCAAAAATACTTCAACATTCACTCTTTACTATTCCATCCGAAAAAGGCAATAAGGTGGCCATATCGGTTAAAGATGTTACGGAAAGTAAAGGCAGCAGATTAAAATTAGAGAAAAGCGACGAGCGGCTTAAGCTAGCACTTAACGCAGGAAATTTAGGAATCTGGGATGTTGATTTTGTGAGCGGAGAAACCTATTTCTCCCCAATGACATTTACAATCTTTGGATACAAACCATGGGAGATTGAACCCAGCAACAAGCATTGGAAAAAAATAATACATCCTGAAGATTATGAATGGGTTAGGAAGCAGGTTAATAGTTTCATTTCGAGTGGTAGCTCTCTGGAGATAGAATTTAGAGTTAAGCGAAAGGTTGGTGATTCTATCTGGATTTTATCAAAAAACAAAATCTTGCGCGATAATCAGAACAAGATGATTAGAGCAACAGGAACAATATCAGATATAACAAGGCAAAAAAATATTGAGATAAAACTGCTTAGGAATCAGGAAGAGCTAAAAAAGAACCTTCTGCAGCACGAGCTTATATCAAAGGTTTCATACATACTACATTGTAACAAAAATATCGAATCAAAAAACAAGGAGGTTATCCAACTTCTGGGCGAGTTTACCAAGGCCAGCAGAGTTTATATCTTTGAGAACAACTTAGAAAAAGATATTACAGTTAATACCTATGAATGGTGCAACAAGGGTATTGAACCACAAATACATAATCTTAATGAGGTTTCACTTAGCATGGTTCTTGACTGGGGCAAGAAGCATGAGGTGATGATGTCATGGGACTTATACAACGACCTACCTCCAGATTTTGCAAAAATCATGAAGGATCAAAAAATCCAGTCTTTCATTATACTTCCCCTTCAGGTTACGGGCAAGCACTTTGGCTACATTGGTCTTGATGAATGTAATTACAAACGACAGTGGAAAAAGGAGGAGGTTGAGCTGCTAAAAACAATCTCTAACCTCATATCATTCTCCTTTGAGCGGGATTTAATTCAAAAGCATTATCAACTAAACGAACAGCGTTTCAGAGAGCTAACACAGAAACTTCCTCACCCCATTTTTAGGGTTTCCCTTGAGGGTCAGCTTGAGTTTATGAACAAACTTGGATGTATGACTTTTGGCCTTACTAGGCAAGATATTAAAAAAGGATTTCATATCAGGCAGATTTTATCGTTGCGGGAAGTTGTTAAGCTAAAAGCAATAAAAAAGAAATTAGAAGCCTCGGCAAAAATCGAAGAGCCTATATTGGTTACTGCCAATACCAAAGATAAACAGCAAGCAGTATTTAAAGTATATATCCGCCCTAAACTAAAAGATGGAGAAGTTATTGGGTTAAGTGGCATTGCGCTTTTCCATGACTAAACTGCTGCTTAATACAAACCTTAAAAAAACATCATTTTTTATTACTTTAGCCTTTTAACAATTAACGCATTGCCATGAAGTATACTCTTATTAATGTTAAAAATAAAACCGCATCCGAAGCGTTCCTTACCCTACCTGTTAAACTATATAAAAACGAGAGTAACTGGATTCGTCCGCTTGATAAAGATATAAATAACGTTTTTAACCCTAAAGAGAATAAACAATTCAGAAATGGCGAGGCCATAAGGTGGATTCTTAAAAATAGAAATGACGAGGTAGTGGGTAGGGTTGCAGCGTTTGTAAATTTCACCACGGCCAAATCATACGAGCAGCCCACCGGCGGAATGGGTTTTTTCGAGTGCATAAATTGCAAGCAGGCTGCCACAATTCTTTTCGATGCATGTAAAAACTGGCTACAGTCAAAAGGGATGGAGGCAATGGATGGCCCCATTAACTTTGGCGAACGCGACCGTTGGTGGGGGCTACTGGTGGAAGGTGACTATGAACCCAACTATTGCATGGGCTACCACCTTCCCTACTACAAGCAGCTATTTGAGGATTATGGATTTAAAACCTACTTCAAGCAATTTACTTACCACATGCCTGTGGACCCAAAGTGCGTAAAGCCAATAATGTGGGAAAAAGCCAACCGCATTGAGCAAAACCCTGATTATAGCATCAAGAATATCAACAGAAAAAAACTGCCTGAGTTTGCCAACGATTTTATTACAATATACAACAAAGCATGGGGCAGGTATGCAGGGGTAGCCAAAATGAGAAAACCACAGGCAATGGCGCTACTTAAATCAATTAAACCCATACTTGATGAGCGGTTAATGCTTTTTGCATACTATAAAAATGAGCCCGTAGCATTTTTAATAATGATTCCGGAACTTAACCAAATAGTAAAGCACCTTAATGGAAACTTCAACCTTTATGGCAAGCTAAAGCTTATGTATCTTCTCAAAATTAAAAAGGCTTGTAAAAAAGCGCTGGGCTTAATTTTTGGCATAGTGCCTCAGCATCAAGGTAAAGGCGTGGAGGGGGCCCTTATTAAAGGTTTTGCTGATAATGCCCTGCAGGATAACTACCCATACACCGATATTGAAATGAACTGGATTGGGGATTTTAACCCCACCATGCGCAAGCTGGTTGAGCAAATTGGGGCTAAGGTTAGGAAGGTTCACGTTACCTATAGATGTATGTTTGACCCCAATAAAGAAGTGAAACCTCCAAAAAAGGTGAGCTAATTTCAATATTAAACAAGTTAAATGCCCCATATTTCTATAGGCAAAACAAATGAGACTAAAAAATTGATTCAGGTTTAGTACTTTTGTACTAATCAGGTTATAATAAAATGGGGAAAGCAGGCAGAAAAGTAGCACAGTTTGAGATTTGGCTCGATAATATAGCCCACCAATTCTTCTGTTTTTGGGACAAACACAAGGTTGGGATACTGGGTACCGTAGCACTTAACCTTGTGCTGGCCATTCTCTTTTTTGTGTTTGAGTTAAAAAGCCGTCCCCATCTTCACGATACCATGGTGCTGGTAGATTTTGAGAGAGAGTACGAGATTCGCCCCGAACCTGAGCCAGAAGAGCCAAGCGAGATACTCCCAAAGGATGCCATTGACCCCGACCAAGAATACGAGGCCATCCGCAATATTGCCGTTGATGCAACCAAGGACGATCTGAACCCTGGCCTTACCGATGAGAAGGATATTGACGCTGATGAGCTGTATAGAGAAACAGAAAGAATACGAGAGCAGATGCAGCGCAACCGAGAATCATGGGAAGAGTCTCAAGGGGTTGACGAGGCCATTCCAAATGTAAAGGAGAAGGATGCCCTTCCTCAAGAAGAAGGTCAGTTTAAGGGCCCTTCGGTAATTAGCTACTACCTTGAGAACAGGGAGGCAATGGGGCTACCTGTACCCGCCTATAAATGCGAGGGTAGTGGGAAAGTTGTGGTTGATATTGAGGTGCAGCGAGATGGAACCGTTGCAAAAGCAACCATCGATGAATCTAACTCGGTAATAGACGATTGTATGAATTCTGCTGCCATTGAGGCCGCTCGTAAAAGCACTTTCAGCGTTATGGCCAGCGCTCCCAGCAGGCAAAGCGGTAGCATTACCTATCTTTTTGTGTCGCAATAATTCTAAAAGGCGGCCATCAGCAGGTTAATATCTCGCGACGGGATGTTGTAAAGGTTTCCCAGATAGCTGTTTGTTAGAATCCCATTGTAAATATATACACCGTGCCTTAGCCCTCTATCCTCCTTTAGGTGGTTCTTCACGCTGCCACTCTCGGCAATATCAGAAATTAGCGGCATAAAAACATTGCTTAAGGCAATGGAGGATGTACGTGCCACCCTGGATGTAATATTTGGAACACAATAATGAACCACGCCGTGCTTCACGTAAGCAGGATCCTTATGGTTTCTGGCCTCGCTCGTCTCAAAGCATCCGCCCCTGTCAATACTTAAATCAACAATTACAGAGCCTGGCTTCATAAGCTTTACCTGGTCTTCGGAGATAAATACTTTCCCCTTAGTATCTTCAGGAAGTATGGTGCCAATAACCACATCAGCAGTTTTAAGCACCCTCTCAAGCACCTGCTTATGAAAGATTGAGGTGTACAACCTTTGTCCAAGAATATCCTGCAGCTCCATTAGCCGCTTTATGGAATCGTCAAATATTTTAACGCTGGCACCAAGACCTATTGCTGCCCTGGCAGCAAACTCACCTGCTGTTCCTGCGCCTAATATAACAACCTCGGTTGGCGTAATGCCTGAAACACCGCCCAGCATTACCCCCTTCCCGTTGTTAACGTTGCTTAAGTACTCGGCTGCCACAAGAATTGATGTGCTCCCTGCTATTGAGCTCATGGCCCGCACCACGGGGAACGCACCATCTTCATCCATAATGCTTTCAAATGCAATGGCCGTAGTTCGCTTTTGCATTAAGCCCTTTATAAGCTTACCTGCACTGGGGCTTAAATGTAGCGACGACATAACCACCTGATTCTGGGTGAGCATCTGCGCCTCGTTGGGAAGAATTGGAGAAACCTTAAGTATTATCTGACTCTTAAAAACCTCCTCGGTTGTTTCAACAATTTTTGCACCCTTCTCGCTATAGTTTAAGTCTGTATAGTTGGCAAGTTTTCCTGCCTCCTTCTCAATAATAATTTCGTGTCCCCGGCTCACTAGCAACTCAATAGCTTCTGGCGTAAGAGGCACCCTGCTTTCCGTCTCGTCACTCTCTTTAGGAACACCAATAACCAGCCTTTTATTTTGCCGCCCTACCTCCAGCATTTCTTCTTGCGGCATTAACCCTTTTGCAAAAGCAAACTCTTGAGAAGAAGGGAAACGAACCATAGGTAACAATTTAGAATTAACAATAATTTAAACGAATAAATAACCAATAGGTTTTTTATTGGTTGTGCGTTTATTCGTTTTATGCATATAAAGGTAAATTATTTTCTCCACATGATGGGATTTTGCGCTAACTTTGCGTTATAAGTTTTGAAAGTATGCATAAAAAACGAATTATTGTTGCTATAACTGGTGCCAGCGGATCGATTTACGCCACCAGACTGCTGGTTAAACTTAGTAATCTTGAAAACCAGATTAGCGAGATTGCACTAATAATATCTGAAACCGGGAAGCAGGTTTATGATTATGAAATTGGAAAAGACATCCCAGAATCGAAGCTAATTCGAACCTTTAGCAACGACAGTTTTTTTGCTCCTGTTGCCTCAGGGAGCGCAGGCTACAACGCTATGACAATTATTCCTTGCACAGCAGGAACAATGGGCAGGGTTGCCAATGGCACAAGCAACGACCTGATAGCACGCAGCGCGGATGTTATGCTTAAAGAGCGCAGACCCTTAGTTTTGGTTCTTCGCGAATCGCCTTACAGTCTTATTCACATTGATAACATGCGCAAAATAACCCTTGCTGGCGGCACGGTATTCCCTGCAAGCCCATCGTTTTACAGCAAGCCAGATAGCATAACTTCGCTTGTTGATACTGTGGTTGACCGGGTAATTGGCCTGCTGGGGCTGAACATAGATGCCTATAAGTGGGGCGACGAATAACGATGGGTAACAATTAAAAACCGAACCTTCCACATTGGAAAGTTCGGTTTTTAATGTGTAAAATATATTGTGCTTATACCGACTTGCTATCAAGTTGCTTAATATAATTCATTCCATTTTTATATTAAGATTGATAGTCTGTCGGCATAAACTAGCTGATTATCTCGGCACGAATCATAGAAACCTCCTGCTCAATGTTGGCAAACTCGGTCTCGGTAACCGTTTCTCCCTCAATATCCTTATAAATTGCTTCTAATGGTTTAAGCATTTCAATAACCTCAGCAATTGCTGGATCATCTGACGAATCCTTAAGAAGTTTGTATAGCGTGTTTAGAGGTTCCTTCTGGTTGGCAACAATTTTTAGCATATCCTCGTTATCCTTGCTAATAACCGCTATTTGGGTTGTAATGTAAAGCCCTTCAACCCAGCTACCGGCCATCACAAGAAGCGAAAGGTTATCTTTGCCCTCGTTATTTAAATACTCATAGGTATCGTAAAAAGAATCGGTGATAATCTGAATAAGCTCGTCCTTGTTGTCAATATTATCTTCAACCCTCTGGGCAAAATCCTTATTAAAAGCAGTTGATATTTGTAGGTCATCAATCAGATTCTTTGAAACATTAAGGTAGTTCATTGTCTCCTGCTTCATTTGATACGTACTGGCATAGCTTAGGTCAGCACCATATACGCCAAGATTTAGCGCTTTGCTCTTCTCAGTAAAGTACTTATCAACATTCTCAACGGGGTTGTTCAGGCTAAGTATGTAGCTGGCACCGGCTTTGTTTAAAAGTTTGATAACCTCAAAGGCTGTTGGAATTGGGTACTTGGTAACAGACTTGAAAGTTTCCTCTTTTGGCTTATCCTCGGTTTTATCGGTTTCTGCCTCTTTGGCTCCACCACCACAGCTAACTACACCAAAAATAAATGCTGCAGCAACAGCAAAGGCAGCAATTTTTACTATTAGGCTTTTTTCTACTAGTGTTCTCATAATATGTGTATTTTAATGATTTTTATTTAGGGTGCTAAATACCCCGCTAAATTATGAAAAAAACTATGACAATGGAATTTTTTTTAAAATTATTGACTCTATTCTCATCATACTTATTTATAAAGTCCTATTTTGTTATAAAACGACACTGAATTTTGCTACAAAACAATCCTGTCAAGCTCCTTTGATATCTGCCGTCTAACTTCATTCAGCGTTTTAAGCCTGGTAAGAAGATCGTTAATATCTTCTGGCTGGCTGGAGGGATCGATACTCTTTAAATCTTCCTGCAGCTTGTTTATAACCATCTGCATCACCTTGCTTTTATATACAAGTATGGTTTTGGGAATGGCCAATGTAAGCAAATCCGTTTCGTCCTGTGGAATGGCCTGATGCTTCATCCAAATATTACTTAACTTGTGCTGATCGGTTAGCAGGTTAACCGCCAGCTGGCTAATTTTACTATCGGTATGGTTGGTAAATATTTTTGGGTTAATCTCAACTCCTTCGTCTAAGAACTTTCTGTACTCATTAAAAACCTTCTTGTATATTAGGTTCTTAAACTCAAGGTCATCGTTCATAATCTCATTAATAATATGCTGGCCTACAGAGATGTTATCAACCTTGGTTTCATCCTCCGGGTCCTTAATTTTGTATAGGGTTTCAGTGCCAAATTTCAACAGAAAGTAGAGGATCTCCTTCTCCTGCTCCTCGCAATAGACATTCTCAATAAAGCTTGGTAGCGAGGGTGTTTCTTTTGCTGCTGATGGAGTTGATTGGGGTTGGTTGGTTCTAGATTTTCCGAGAAGTTTCTCCATCTTCTCTCTACGGTACTTACCAACCTCAGCATACAGTACCGACTCATCAACATCAAGAATACGTGTACACTCCTTAATGTAAACCGACCGGGTGATGCTTTCGGGGATTACAGCGATGGACCTAACCACATCCCTAATCAGGTTGGCCTTCTGAACAGGGTCATTCTTTGCCTCCTTAATCAACAGGTTTGCTTTAAAAGCAATAAAATCGGTTTCGTGGGTTGATATATAATCAACCACCTCCGTAGCGCTATGATTACGGGCAAAGCTATCGGGATCTTCACCCTCTGGCATTAAGGCGATTTTAACGTTAAGCCCCAGCTCAAGAATAATGTCAATCCCTCTAATTGATGCTTTTATGCCAGCAGGGTCGCTATCAAAAAGCAGGGTGATGTTCTGTGTAAATCTTTTTATTAACCTAACCTGCTCCTGCGTAAGCGCTGTGCCAGAACTGGCAACCACATTCTCAATACCAGATTGGTGCAACGATATAACATCGGTATAACCCTCTACCAAGTAGCATTTATCCTGCTGTGTTATGGCTTTTTTTGCGAAGAACATACCGTAAAGCACATTGCTCTTGTGGTATATCTCGCTTTCGGGGCTATTAAGGTATTTTGCTGCCTTGGCATCGCTTTTCATTATACGCCCACCAAAACCAATTACCCTCCCACTTAATGAGTGAATAGGGAATATTACCCTACCAAAAAAGCGATCGAATGCATTCCCCGTTTCCCGTGCAATGGAAAGCCCTGCTTTTACCAAATACTCCTGTCTATAACCCTCACGGGCCGCCGCTTGGGTCATCGCATCGCGCTGGTCAAGGCTGTAGCCCAGCTGAAACTTATCAATAATATCCTCCCTAAAACCACGCTCTCGAAAATAGCTAAGACCAACACTCTTGCCCTCGCTGTGCTTATGAAGGTTGTTAGTAAAGTAACGCTGTGCCCAGGCAGTAACAACCATTAAGCTGTCGCGCTCAGTTCTCTGCTTTATCTCATCGGCAGTTAGCTCCCTCTCCTCAACTTCAATATTATATTTTTTAGCCAGAAACTTTAATGCGTCAACATAACCAAGCTGCTCGTGCTCCATTATAAAGTTAACCGGATTACCACCCTTACCGCAACCAAAGCACTTATAGATTCCTTTAGCTGGGCTAACGGAAAACGATGGTGTCTTCTCGTTATGAAAGGGACATAAACCTAAATAGTTAACCCCTCTTTTCTTAAGCGATACAAAATCTTTCACCACCTCAACAATGTCGGCGGCAGCAATAATACGTTCAACGGTAACTTGGTCTATCATTGGTATTTATGCTATAAACGTGCTATTTGTAAAGAATTACAAAGATACAAAAGAATGGTTGGTTTATTCTCTTGATTTACTCATTTTACGTGAATGTGTTTTCTTGCATAAAATCAATAAACATCATCACTTCTAGGCTATTAATGTTTTTTAAACCTCATTAAAATACAGTTACAACTCCTCGTGTAGCATATTCTGCTTTAAATTACTAAATTTGTGCATAATATTATTTATGCAGTTTTTTCATACCATAGGTCAATATTTATTCTTCATGGGCAAGGTTGTTGCCAGGCCTGAGAAGTGGTGGATTTTTTACCGCGAAACGGTAAAGGAAATTGAGAAGTTGGGCCTTAACTCAATTGGTATTATTGCCATTATTTCTGCCTTTATGGGTGCGGTAATTACAATACAAACTGCATACAATACGGAGAATCCCCTTTTACCCTCATACTTGATTGGTGTTGCTGCTCGAGATAGCATTCTGCTTGAATTCTCGTCAACCATCGTGGCGCTTATTCTGGCTGGTAAGGTTGGGAGTAACATAGCCTCTGAAATTGGCACCATGCGTTCAACAGAGCAAATTGATGCGTTGGAAATTATGGGCGTAAACTCTGCCAATCATCTTGCATTGCCAAAAATTGTAGCAGCAATGGTGTTTAATCCGTTGCTTTGCATTATGAGTATAGGTATTGGTATTACAGGAGGTTGGGCCGTTGGCGTTTTTACTGGTGTAGTAACAACACAGGAGTATCTTGATGGTATCCTCTACGCATTTATTCCATACTATATAACTTATGGTGTAATAAAAACCATCGTATTTGCATTTATCATAACGAGCGTATCAGCGTACTATGGTTATTATGTGAATGGTGGCTCGCTGGAGGTTGGCCGCTCTAGCACCAAGGCGGTAGTTTATAGTAGCGTGGTGGTTCTGCTGTTTAACTTAATTTTAACCCAACTTTTGCTCTCATGATAAGGGTAGTTAACGTTTCAAAGGCTTTCCCCGATAAGGTGGTTCTGCAGAATATTAATGCAGAGTTTGAGAACGGTAAAACCAACCTAATTATTGGTCAGAGCGGCTCAGGCAAAACCGTATTAATGAAAGCTATTGTTGGATTACACGATGTTGATGAGGGTGATATTTTTTATGGTAATATACATTTTAACCAAATTTCCTTTAGAGAGAAGAAAGAGCTTCGGAAAAAAGTGGGGATGCTTTTTCAGGGTTCAGCTCTTTTCGACTCTGCAACAGTAGAGGAGAATGTAATGTTCCCTCTGGATATGTTCACGGAGAAATCACTTGAGGAGAAGCTGGAGCGGGTAAATTTCTGCTTAAACCGGGTTGATATGGAAAACTCAAACAAGCTTTATCCCTCCGAACTAAGTGGGGGCATGAAGAAACGGGTAGCCATTGCCCGGGCCATATCTCTTAATCCCCGATACCTTTTCTGCGATGAGCCAAACTCTGGGCTCGACCCCAAAACATCAATAATAATTGATAACCTCATTAAAGAAATTACTGAAGAGTTTTGCATTACAACCATTGTGAATACGCACGATATGAACTCAGTAATGGGCATGGGCGATAAGATTATATACATCTATAAAGGTCAGAAATGGTGGGAAGGAACCAAAGAAGAGATACTCTCATCAGACAATAAGGAGCTGAACGATTTTGTGTTTGCATCAAAATTGGCAAAACGGATTAGATATGGAGAGTAATTTAAAATCTCTCTAAATTTTATGAACAAAAAGTAAGTTTCCTGAAATCATCGTAACTTTATACTTATATATTTCGATATATTTGCATACGTAGTTTTTCGTTTCGTTAATTTACCAAACTTGTAATCAGATGAAGAACAAGTTAATCCCATTTTTGGCCATTGTGCTTATTCCTCAAATCTTCCTTGCAATTGCTATTCTTGATAAACCCAAGCAGGTTGACCCAGCAGTTCTTGAAAACCTCAAACAGGAGGTTAAGAGTAAACCCAAGCAAGGGGCTGACCACAGCCAATTTGCAGAGTTGCAAAAGGATTTTAGTAAGCCCCAAGAGGTAACCCAGGCATGCTTATCGTGCCATACAGAGCGAGGCGATGAATTTCAGAATAATCATCATTGGTTGTGGGAACGCGAATCATATATTGAGGGAAGAGGTGTTGTTTACCTTGGTAAAAAGAACCTAATAAATAACTTTTGTACAGGTATTGGCGGAAGTGAGGCAACTTGCAATAAATGCCACGCTGGGTATGGTTGGAGTGATAGCTCGTTTGATTTTACGCAGCAACAAAACATGGACTGCCTTATTTGCCATGATAACACCATGACCTACGAAAAGGCCAGCGGTGGCGCAGCAGGCTACCCCCCTGAAAGCGGTCCCTTTGCTCCCGACTACAACCATATTGCAACAAATGTTGGTAAACCAACAAAGTACAACTGTGGCTACTGCCACTTTTATAGTGCCGGGGGTAACAATATTAAGCATGGGCACCTTGAGGAGGCCTTGCTTAACACAACCCGTGACGTTGATGTACACATGAATCGCGAAGGTATGGACATGAACTGCACTGATTGCCACGAAACCGACAACCACGTAATGCTTGGCCGATATTACGGCACAGCCTCAAATGACTTTAACAGAGCAACCTGTAGCCAATGTCATGGGAACAATCCTCATGCCATGAGCAAGCTGAATGAGCATACCGTTAAGGTAGCGTGCCAGACTTGCCATATACCAACCTACGCCAAGGTAAACCCTACCAAGATGTACTGGGACTGGTCAACCGCTTGCGATTTACAAGATGGTGAACCCTACCAAATGATGGACTCTTCCGGGGTAATATCATACCAATCAATTAAGGGAACTGCCCATTGGGCAAAAAATGTTGAACCTGAATATGTTTGGTTTAATGGTCAGGCAGACCACATGCTGGTTAGCGATACCATTACCGAGTTCCCAGTTAAGATTAACTCTCTTTTTGGTGATTACTATGATGCCAAAGCGCAAATCTGGCCAGTAAAAATCCATAGAGGGAAACAACCCTTCGACCCGCATTACAATAGGGTTTTAAAAGCAAAACTTTGGGACAAAGAACCCGGAAAAGGTGGATTATGGGTCGATTTTGACTGGGAGGCATCTCTCCGTGAGGGCATGAAAATAGCGGAACTACCCTGGAGCGGCGAATGGGAGTTTGTTGAAACAGAAATGTATCTTCCCATCTCGCACATGGTATCACCTAAAGATATGGCTCTTTCATGCGCAGATTGCCATACCCGCGAAGAGTCTCGATTAGAAAACCTTACTGACTTTTACATGCCGGGGCGCGACCGTAACGCTACAATTGACCTAATAGGTATCCTTATGATACTTGGAACGTTTGGCGGGGTTCTTTTCCATGGTGGCATAAGAATTCTTACCCACTACAAAAGAAAAAAAAGCTAGTTCAACCTGAAATACTCTAAATAATGGCACAAGAAACATACGTTTATAAAGTATTCGAAAGATTTTGGCATTGGAGTCAGGCCTTTCTTATTCTATTCTTAGCCCTAACAGGCTTCGAAATTCATGGTTCATTCAACCTAATGGGCTTTGAAGCTGCCGTAAAATGGCATAACATATCGCTCTGGGCACTGGTTGTTCTGATAATATTTGCCATTTTTTGGCACTTCACAACCGGGGAATGGCGACAGTACATACCAACATCAAAATTTATAAAAGCGCAAATAGAATACTACGTCACAGGTATTTTTAGAGGAGCACCCCACCCAACCAAAAAAACGGTTTACAATAAGTTTAACCCTTTACAAAGGATAGTGTATCTAGGGCTAAAACTTTTTGCAATCCCGGTGCAGGTTGTTACTGGGTTTCTCTATTACTACTACAAATACCCCTCAGGAAGCGAAATACAATCAGTCGATGTTATCAATCTGCGAATAATTGCCATTATTCATACCATAGGTGCCTTTGCCCTTATTGCCTTTGTAATTGCTCACGTTTACCTAACTACAACGGGGAAAAGACCACTGGAAGCTATAAAAGCCATGATTACAGGTTGGGAACATTTAGAGCACGACGAAGAGGAGCCTGATTCAGATAAAAGTGTAGGAGAACAAACCAAATAGTAGTACAATGAAAAGAGCTTATATATTTATTCTCTCAGTAAGCCTCGCTTTGATAACGGCTTGCGGAGGAGCAGAAACCCCAACGAAGAAAGCAGCACTTGACCCAAGCGTAGCGTTTGACTCCCTAATAAGCTACCTTGAGAACAATGGCGATTTTATTAATAGCCCGGATGTTC
This sequence comes from Bacteroidales bacterium, assembly GCA_046542995.1. Classification (GTDB taxonomy): domain Bacteria; phylum Bacteroidota; class Bacteroidia; order Bacteroidales; family Tenuifilaceae; genus Perlabentimonas. The sequence continues at coordinate 11,312 of JBKHAH010000035.1, read as the reverse complement.
CTTCCATGATTTCAGCGGCTGAGGTATACAACCTGCTTGACAGTAATATTTACATTATTGATACCAGAAGACCCGACGAATTTGCCAATGCTCATATTGCCCACTCAGTGAACGTACCCTTCGGGCAGCTACTAAATCATTTTGAAACAAAAATTGACCCTAATAGCTTTTCCAAAATAGTTTTGGTATGTAATGCCGGGCAAACAGCATCCTATGCTACATCGTTGCTTCGTTTAGTAGGGTACAACAATGTTTTTACCTTAAAATGGGGCATTAGTAGTTGGCACAGGGAAACGGCAGAAGAGAAGTGGCTGGCAAGAATATCTAACAAATATTCGGAGTTTTTAGAACGTACAACCAATATTCCCAAACAACCTAGCGACTTTCCTGAAATAATAACAACTGAGCAAGCAGGATATGCAATACTTAGGGAGCGAGTTAAAAAATTATTCTCAGAGGGTTACAAGCCAATTACATTATCGGTAGATACACTTTTTGAGCCGAATCACAATTTTTACATAATAAATTACTGGCCCGAGAACTTTTATAATAAAGGGCACATTCCCGGGGCCATTCGTTACCAGCCAAAATCGTCGCTACATAGCAGCAAACAGCTAAACACACTGCCAATAAATCAGCCGGTTGTAATTTACTGCTTTACCGGGCAGCATAGTTCTTACGTAACAGCATTTTTACGGGTGCTGGGCTACGATGCTTACACCCTAAGCTTTGGCGCCAATAGCTTTATGAATGGATTTATGCTTGAAGAGGGCATACGTAGCGCATTTACTGAGGATGAGATTCTTGACCTGCCCGTTACAAGCGGCGGCTCTACTCAGGAAATAAAAGAGATTGAAGTAACTGATGATTCGCCAAGAGGCGGATGCTAATTGTTGTTTTAAAGAAAAAAACAAAGAGTATGGAACAGCAGAAAAGTCAATACATAAACCCATACCTTGCAGGCGTTCTGCTTGGTTTAGTTCTACTTATGGCAATTTTTATAGCGGGCCGTGGGCTTGGGGCCAGCGGAGCGGTTAAAGATCTGGCAACGGTTGCTGTAAACTCAGTGGCACCAGAGCATGCAAGCAATTCCAGCTTTTGGGCAAGTAACCTGCAGGGCGATACCCATCCCCTTAAATCGTGGCTCTCAATCGAGGTTCTGGGCGTATTGATTGGCGGTCTGCTCTCCGGAATAATATCTGGCCGAATGAAATTTAAGGTAGAGCGCGGTCCGAGAGTAACAGCAGGAACAAGATTAGGCTTTGCTCTATTGGGAGGTATGCTGTTTGGCATTGGAGCCCAGCTGGGAAGAGGTTGTACCAGCGGTGCTGCACTTACAGGCATGGCAGTGATGTCTGCCGGTGGCATTATTACAATGATGGGCATATTTGGAACGGGTTATATTATTGCCTACTTTTTCCGCAAGCTCTGGATATAACTATTTTACAGCACATTAAAGTTAATTAGCACTGATTAAAACAAAATAAAACCCTAAGATATGGGACCACTTATACCACAAGGAATTATTGGAATGGAATGGGATTTACTCTTTGCCCTTTTCATTGGAATAGCTTTTGGATACATTCTCGAATCGGCAGGATTCTCCTCCTCACGTCGGTTGGCCGGCGTGTTTTACGGATACGATTTTACCGTGCTCAGAGTATTCTTTACCGCAGGTGTTACTGCCATGGTAGGCGTGTTTTTTATGAACTACCTTGGATGGATAGATATTTCTCTTGTTTATGTTAACCCAACATTCCTGTGGCCTGCTATTGTTGGAGGGGTAATAATGGGATTTGGTTTTATTTTTGGTGGTTACTGCCCGGGAACAAGCGTTACGGCTGCCGTTATAGGCAAAGTTGATGCCATGGTATTCCTCCTGGGTATTTTTATTGGAATATTGATTTACGGCGAGCTATTCCCGGTATTCGAATCATTCTCGGTTAGCGGTAATTTTGGTCGTTTATTTATCTTTGATATGCTGGGCATTTCTGCAGGTTGGTTCGCCTTTCTTCTTATTGCGGTTGCCCTCATTGCCTTTGGTGTAACTGCCATGATTGAGGAGAAGGTAAATCCCAAAACAGGCCTGGCCGACACAAAGGGAACAAGCTACACACTACCCGTTATGGTTGCTCTCCTGGCTGGTGTCGTACTAATATACACACCCTTCGATAAGATAACACGCGTTAATGAGCTGGATAAGGACAAGCTAAGGCAAGAAATACTTGTCCGTGAGCACTATGTGCATCCTGATGAGGTTGCATTTAAAATACTTAACGATTATCATCCGCTAATACTTGTTGATGTAAGAAGTACTTCAAGCGCAGCAGAGTTCTCCCTGCCGGGTGCTGTTAATATTCCGTTTAAGCATATCCACAGGAAGCAATGGCGTAACTCACTAACTCATGATTCAAAAAAGGTTGTACTCTACTCTAACGGAACGGTTCTGGCAGAAAAGGCATGGATTATTGCGCGCCGTTTAGGATATAAGAACATATATGTTTTAGAGGGCGGTTTAAATGGTTTTTTTAAAAACTTTGAAGATAACCCAGAGCCTGCAAGCCTAAAGATGGAGGATGAGTTTGCCCATCGCTTCAGGGAGAGAGCACGAAAAGCCTTTAAGGAAGGGGCGTTTGATGCAAAAGATGAAGAACCATCACCAAGCATAGAATTTTCAGAAACAGCTGCAGCAAGAGGAGGCTGTTAATATTGAAATTTTACTAGTCGATTAAAAAAACGTGAAGATGAAAAAGCATATCCTAACCATAATTGTAACAATCATTGCAGGAATATTTCTACTTGCTATGATTGGCAAGAAAATTTTCACCAGCCCTTATAAGGTGTCGGCAGAACAGCAAGTAACTCATCTGGATTCAGATGAAGTAAAGTTTAGCTTATACGATTTGGCCATGAGCCTAAAAACAAACAACCCTAAAATATTACTAATAGATATTAGAAGCGAAAAGGATTACGAGCAGGGTCATTTAACCAACGCAATTAATGTGCCTGCCAGCAAACTGCTACATGCGGATTTTTCCGATTACATTAATGGGAGCGAAAGCTTAACGAAGGTTCTATATGGTGAATCGGAGACCCAGGCTGCGGGAGCCTTGTCTATACTTTTAATGGAGGGGCATACAAATTTTAAAGTGCTAAACAGTGGTTACAACATAGCCAAAGAAAAGATTGAGCGTGAACAGAACCCAGCTTACTACTTCTATAACGACGAGCAGAAAAGGTATAATTACAGCAAGCTAATGCCAATGGGCGCATCAGCATCGCAAAATACTGAGGAAGAGGTGAATGTTGAGGCAGATGTACCTAGGGGTGGTTGTTAAATGGGTGCAAGCGGGGTAACCTTAAACTTAGGCAACCCCGCAAGCAACTAATAAAAAATCCCAATTGATTATTCCTTCTTAAAAATCGCCTTCTCAATGGCTTCGCAAAACTGGCTTAAATCTGATGGCACTCTCGATGTAATCAAATGTCCATCAACAACCAGAGCTGTATCTTCAAAAATAGCTCCAGCCTTCTCCATCTCATCCTGTATGCCAGAGAAGCTAGTTCCTTTTATCCCATCAAGCACATCGGCAGTTATAAGAACTTGAGGTCCATGACAAATGGCTGCGGTTGTTTTCCCCGATTCAAAAAATGCTTTGGCAAACGCCACTGCAGCCTCGTTCTCTCTTAATGCTGCAGGTGCCTTCCCTCCGGGTAGGATAAGGGCATCAAAATCATTAACAGAAACTTCGGATATTGATTTGTTAATTTTAATGGTAAATTCGCTATTATATGCCTTTACCACTCCTTTTTCAGGTCCAATTACTGTTATTTTTGCTCCTTTGTTATACAGATAGCCGATGGGCATATAAGCTTCGCCATCGTGAAAACCCTCTGTAAGCAGCACGGCAACTTTCACTTTATCCTTCTTTAGCTCCTTTTTAGAAGACACCTCCTCTTCCTGCTGCATGCCACAACCACTAAACAGCAAGGCTAAACCAATGAGGATTGTTGTTAGCAATTTTACTCTCATAATCATATCTGTTCTAGTTTTTTGGTTAGTACTAAAACAAATTTACAAAAAAGATACAAACAGCTAGGGTCAATGCATAAAAATACTCCTGTTCTGTTAGTCACTAAATATTAGTAGGAAATATTATCCTCTCAACAGTCAGGTAAAGAATATCTCGTACCTAGCTGGGCAGGAAATGACATGCAAAATTCAAACCTATTTTCAAATTTCATTTTTTGAAGTTTCACCCTCTAAAGATTTCAGAAAATATTGCTGATAACATTATTTTCACTATATTTCTGATTAAAGATTTATTGCATTAGTGTAACAAAAAGGTGATAGTAACGAATACTTAAGTAAGCATAAATTAACCATAAAAAAGGAGGTAACCATGAAACATGATTTTTTATGTCCAAAGTGTCAGGGATACCTGAACGTGGGCGAAAGGGTAATATTCACTATTAAAAAGAAAGATTGGCCAGGTGGCATTCTTTTGCTTAGCCCCAAGCTGGGTGAATATATTTACGAGAAGCATCCGTCGCACAGTATTGAACCGGGAGAGAAGCTGGAGTTCCATTGTCCCATTTGCCAGTACGACTTAACGGTTGATGGAGCAGATAACTTTGCAAAGGTACTTATGAAAGAGGGGGATAACGATATGTTCTACGTTGTTTTCTCTAAGAAGGAGGGGGAAAAGTGCACCTATAAAATATCAGAATCGAAGATTGAAGAAACTTACGGAGAGGATGCGGGAAGAAATATTGATATGCTTAGCGCATCCTTTTTTAGATAGAATTTTTTTACAATTGGCGGAAGCTGGGTCGTTACGTGCGGCTCAGCTTTTTTCAGTAAACCAACTAAATTTCCCAATATCCTCCATTAGGTGCCGATTTACCCGCTCAACCTCCTTTGTTATTGATAGCAAGGCATCTTCCACCTCTTTTGAACTAAGAGGGTTTTCCGTATAGTTCTCAAGCTTCTCAATGGTTAGGGCAATGCTATTTACTTTTAGCTGCCTAAAGGCCGATTTCATTCTGTGCGCAGTTCTTGCCACATTCTCCCATTGCTCACTTTTAATAAAATCTGTCAGATCCGCAATATTCTTGTTTGCATTGTCAATAAATGACTGTAATATGGTTCTTATTGAATCGCTGTCATTATCGGCAAAACGGCAAATATCGGTAATGTCGTACTCGTTAGCATCTGCCTGACTCTCATCAACCTCCTCAACGGTGCTATACCCCACAATTGGTGCAAGAACATTATAAATTTCGACCTCGTTAATGGGTTTGATAAGCACTTCGTCAAACCCTGCATCAGGGTACTGAGATGGGTTGCTGGAAACACTATTGGCTGTAAGGGCAATAACTACTGGTTCCTTCTGTTTTCGCATTTTACGAATGGCCGTTATTAAATCGTATCCGCTAATGCCGGGCATTTGTATGTCGGTAAAAATAACATCGTAGTTACTACGTTTAATTTGGCGAAGCGCCTCCTTAGGATTACCCAGCACTATGGGCTTTAAACCAAGGGTTTTTAGCATTTCAAGAATTAGGAGCTGCCCTGTTGGGTCATCGTCAACCGCCAGAACCCTCAGCGATTCGGGAAGTTTCATGTTTTCTGGTCGGCCATCTCCTTCGGTTTTGTTTAGTACTCCCGTTGATTTTGGGTAGGTAAGCTTTACGGAAAATTCGCTCCCATCTTCCTCCTGGCTCTCTACCTTAAGTTCGCCCCCTTGAAGCTCGGTAAGTTTCTTAACAATTGTAAGTCCAAGCCCGGTACCACCATAGGTACGGCTCACGCTGGAATCAACCTGGGTAAACTGGTTAAAAATTGAGTCGATTTTACTTTGGGGTATTCCAATACCCGTATCAATAACTCTAAAATGATAGGTAACTGAATTGTTCGCCTGCTCCTGCTCTTCTATACGAACCGTAATGCTGCCGTTATCGGTAAATTTAACCCCATTGCTAATCAGGTTGTAAAGAATTTGCCTTAGTCTGAATGGATCGCCCATCACCACTATCTCCTCATTACTTTCGGTTATGAGATTTAGCTCCAACCCCTTTTCCTGTGCTTTTAATGAGAAGGTTGCCACGGCATCCCTCGCAATTTCATGGGGCGAGAAGGGAACCGACTCAAACCTAAGGTACCCCTCCTCAATTTTAGAGAGGTCAAGAATATCGTTTACAATTTGAAGCAGATGCTGCGACGAGGAGTAGAGCGAGCCTACATAAAGCTCCTGCTGCTGATTCAGCTTCCCCTTTTTAAGCTGGCGGGAAAACCCAATAATTGCACTTAGGGGGGTCCTAATCTCATGGCTAATATTTGCAAGGAACTCCTCCTTAACCTTCAGCAACTTCTCGGCATATTGCTTGGCATTGTAAAGCTGGTTCCGGTAGTAGCTTGCTCTTGATAGGTCCCTAAATATTACAGCAGTAAAAAGAATGATTATAAACAGGGCTGTTCCTCCAAGTACAAGCAGAAGTTGCGTTAATTTACCAACAACCTCGTTTGTTTCTTCTGCCATTTGGTATGAATTCATAAGCTCCTCACGTTCCAAGAGAGAAACGACGGTCCTAATCTGGTCCATTATCTCCTTGTCGCTCTTTAGCAGCTCGAGCTCCTTCTCCCCAATGTCGTACAAGGTCATTTCCTGCTGAGTTTTCATCTCGGTTAAAATCTTAACCACCTCATTCAGCAGGCTGTCAGATGGCGACATAACCGCCTGGCTGAGGGTGTCAACCTTGGTCTCAACATCCACTATTAGCTTGGTGATGGTTGTATCTACTGGCTCCTTCTTGGAGAACATACGAAAAAACCAGCTAAACACGCCCTGAGAATCATCCTCGGGAGTTTTCTTTATTGTTGAATCACGGCGTGAAGTAGTGGTGGTGGTTACGCTCGATACAACGGATGACTCCTGAATTGAGTCAACATCAAGCTTCTCAACCTCCTCCATCGCCATGGTGTAGAACCTTGAGGACTGATCGTTACGCTTTAGTTCTACCAGCTCTTTTAGAACCATTCGTTTACGAACCAGTAGTTCCTTGATAAACTTGATTTTTTCGGACTGAACGGGGTCTGATTCGGCTAGGGTTAGCAGAGAGTCAACCTTCAAGTTTATTTCTGACATAAAGGAAACGTAAATTGAAAGGTAGCTCTCATTTTGGGTTAATGTATAGGTTCTGATATTGCTCTCAGCCTCATATATATCTGTTAGTATAGAGTTTAGCTTTATAAGCTTCTGATTAGGTTCTGATATTGACTGCCGGGTTTTTGTTAAATCAATAAACCCTTTATATGTTATACCCAACGCAACCAGCGCAATACCTAATACAACCAGATAACCAAAAATTACCTTTGGCTTAATCTTCCCCTGCTTAATCTTTCCCGTTCTACCCATTACTGTTCTACTTTACAAGAATTACCAAATATTTTGAGGTGCTCCAAAACAGCTCGGGGTTAAAAATATATATCTCCTCCACTACATCATTCTCATTAACAACCAATTCGTATGAATTGTTAGGATGGGTTGTGATCAACGTAGCTTCAGTGGTAAATAATGGGATGCTCTGAGTCTCTTTAATATTAATCTTAGTAAAGTAGCTGTTATTAAGGTCTGCCTTTAACTTCAGGCTCTTGCCAATCCCTAAAAATCCACCAACCTTCTCAACAACACCATTATCAATAAGCTCGTTTTTACTACCAAAAGCATACCATGCGGTATAAAGGTCTGTCTTCTGCTTATCAACCTGCTCCTCAAGCATTTCCTTTTCAAGGCTAAGCGTATCGAGGGTTGCGTTGAGCTGCTCCAGAGAAAAATCGAGAGTTTCAAGGCGACCCTTCAAATCTTCAACCTCAGCATTCCGCTTCTCTATAAGGTTTTGGGCACTTTTTATACGATTTTCAAACTCACCTATTTGAAGGTTTGCTCCCTTAAGCTGACTTTGTAACTTTGATATGGCGCTATTGTTCTTGTTCATCAACTCGTTTATGGTGTTGATGTCTTGCTGAATCCTCTCCCGCACATCCTGCTGCATCTCGTTGCCTAAAGCAGCATTTTTAGCAATTACCTGCTCTTTCTGCATTATGAGCGAGAGGTTGCTGTCAATATCGTTGAGTATCCTAAAAAAGTTTGTTATTGCTGAATCCTTTGCATGGGACTCTGCCTTTAACGTTTCTACTTCCTGTGTTAACCGCTTTATTTCTTGCTTTTCTTTCTCTTTACACGAAAAAAAAACAGCAGTTACCAGAATTATAATTACTAACCTTTTCATTTGTACTAATATTTAAGATTTGTGATTTACTGGGTTCTACAGCATTTTTGTGGGACACTTATTAAACACGGAATTAACATTAACATCAGGGACTGATTTAAAGGCATAAGGCTGAAGCTCCTGTCCTGAGAGCCATAAAGTTGACGAGTAATTATCGCCGATTCTGGCTTCTAGCCAGTGTATCAATTCTTTAGGTTGTGTCCTTTCACAAAATTATTAGCAGAACGTATTTATTTATTTCTAAACGTATTTCAATGTATTGTTAGTATTAATTAAGCTAAGGCTAAAGTGTTTAGCTGCTAAATATATACCAAATATTTTAGGAATCCATAGAGCCCTGACTATCAGCCCGTATCGTTGTTTAAACTGCTGCGCCTAACGTTATTTAATGAGTAAAAAATCAACAATTTGAGATATTACGAAAGCACAGGTTTTTTTAAATAGTGGGCTAGCACCCTAAGAAATTCATCAGGGTCAATAGGTTTAGCAATATACTCATCGCAGCCAGCCTTAAAGCATCTACTTTTTTCATTGCTCATAACATTTGCTGTTTGGGCAATTATAGGCAAATTGGGTCTTTGCTCCTTAATTCTGGCAGTTGCTTCGTAGCCATCAATAAAAGGCAATCGCATATCCATAATTACCAGATTAATATTGGGTACAATACTGCATATCTCAATGGCATCCTCCCCATTTTTTGCATGTAAAAGCTTGGCATTGCTATCATGCAGCAACGCCTCAACAAATTGGTAGCTAATCAGATCATCCTCAACAACCAGAATGGTTTTGTTTTCAAAATCAAGCTTATTAGCAGACAATGAAGTGATTGAAGTGTACGCTTCTGCCTTGCGTTTTGATGGTAGGTAGGGTATTGAGAAGAAGAATGTAGTACCCTTATCCTCCTCACTTTCGTACCATATTTTACCGTTTAGCAGTTCAACAAGACCTTTACATATAGGCAAACCTAACCCAGTACCAAAAGCTTCGTTTTTAAGCATATCTGGCTCCTTGTTAAATCTGGTGAAGATTTTGTCCCGTCTACGGAGGGGGATTCCCGTACCCGTATCTTTCACAAAAAAGATAACTTCCTTCTTTTGGTAGATGCTATAACCAAAAGAAACAGAGCCTGTTGAAGTAAACTTAATTGCATTATCAAGCAGGTTTGTTAGTATCTGCTCAAGCCTGTTGGGGTCGGTAATTACGTTACTTCTAGAATCGCTTAAGGATACGCTTAGCTTAAGCTCCACGTTCGGATTCTTTTTCTTGTAGCTTTCAGAATTAAACATGGAGTATAAATCGTAAAGGAGCTGGTTCAGATTAAAGGCAGATGTTTTTACCTCAACCTGACCCGTGTCAAGCATCGAAATATTAATCAGGTCGTTAATTATTTGAAGTAGCCCCCTGCTCCTTCTATTAATAATATCGATATACATTTTTCTGGTGTTAGAGGAGATGTCCTCTTCGAGCAGGAGCTTTGAGAAGCCAAGAATTCCGTTAAGGGGTGTACGCACCTCGTGGCTCATGTTTGCAAGGAAAGTAGATTTTAGCTTATCGCTCTCCTGGGCTTTCTGAAGTGCATCTAGTAAGTCGCTGGTACGGTTTTCAACAATGTTTTCCAAGTGGTTGTTAATATGGTTTAGCTCAGTATTAACTTGTGAATATGCAAGGTTTTTTTGTTTAAAACTTCGGGCAACAAAAATTGATATAACAAGCAAAAAGATTAATAGTATTACAATTACAGCGAGAGATGCTTGTACAAGTTTGCTCTTCTGCGTTTTTAGCTGCTCAACCTCAAGTTCCCTCTCAATTAGTTTTCTTTCCTGCAGTTGGCGCTCATTCTGATACACAAAAGACAGCTCCGCTATTTGAGTGGAAGTTTGCTCGTTAAAAAATTCTTCTCTACCCTTAGCGTACTCCTCAAGTATTCTTCTTGATTCTTTATAGTTTTCAATTGCATTGTAATAGTCGGAAAGTAACCTTAGATTCTTAAGCGCTTGCTCTGTACTTTCATTAATATCGGCAAGTTCCTGGCTTTTCTCAATATAAGCCAGCGCTTTGTGAGGCAGATTATTTTTTAGGCATAGCTCAGCAAGGCTCGAATAGCTGCTTGCTAAACCAAAAAGGTCCTGAGTTGATTTCTGTACTGAAATAGCATCTTTAAAATATTCAATTGCCTTTGGGGTTCTATGTAGCTTTTCGTAAACAGTTGCTATATTAAATAGGCCTATTGCAATGCCAGATGTATCATTCAACTCTTTTTTAAGTTCTACTGATTTCTTAAAATAATCAAGCGCTGAATCAAGTTCGGCCTTATCAAGCAGAACCAGCCCAATATTATTCAAACTAAGCGCTTTACCACGTACAGAACTGTTTTTGTCATACAACATGGAACTCTCAGAAAAAGAACTTAAAGCAGCATCAAACTGTTTAGTTGCCCTTTGAGATACCCCAAGGTTATTTAAAGTTGACGCAACAAGGAGAGTATTGCCAATGTTTTTACGTATAGAGAGAGCTTTCTGCAGATGCTCTATAGCCCTGTTATAATGGCCAAGCCTATTATAGGTAACGCCTATCCTATTATAGGTTCTTGCAAGTTCTGTACTATCCGATACAGAAGCCAATGCTTCAGCTGCCTTGTTCAGGTTCTCTAATGCAGTGGTATATCGGTTTTTTTTTAAATAGCCATAAGCAATAGTGTTGTATGCTCTGGCCTTATATGCAATATCAATATTGATAGAATCCGAAATTACTTCATTACCAATACGGATCATGTCATCTGGATCCGCATTAGAAGACTCTGCATAATTTAGAAGAGAGTCTGCTTTTTTAACCTCATCAGAGAGGTGGCTATCTACTTGCTGTGCATTGGTTTGCTGATAAAACAAAACTGCTGCAGCTAGAATAATGCTATAAACTAAACGCATAGGCATTGTGTAATGCAACAAAAATAGCTTTTTTGTAATAATACCCAATGAAAAATTGGTTTAACTCTAAACTGCATGAAACATAAAGCAAATAAT
>JBKHAH010000123.1:0-7087 GCA_046542995.1 Bacteroidales bacterium | reverse complement strand
AGTCATCTCACCCCGACTAAAGGTAACTGACAACTAGTTGGTTACCTTTTTTTTATGTTTTTTTCACCCCGCTTTTCATAAACTTATAGATAGCAGTTGCCCCCACCAAAACTATTCCAACTATGGATGCAATAACAATAGACTGGTAGTCGTCTTGCCTTTTAACAATAATACCCATAAAAGCCCATATAACTGCAAGACCAATAAACAGGTTATTGATTTTAATAATTGCTAAAGCGGTTATGGCTGCCCCAACAAGAATCATTATGATAGCCCAAGCCTCGTGAGAAAGTCCCCATGCGCCCCAATTTATGCTAACAAGCAGCGCGGTTACATTGGCTATGGTTGCAATGCTAATCCATCCCAGATAAATTCCGAATGCTGCTTTTATAAAACCATTAGGTTGGGCATGCAACTTTAAATTAATAAAGATTAGCGTAGCTAAAAGGGTAAGCATTATTAGCAACGATATAAGTAACATTTCGTAATGCCAGGCAAAAATCCACAGTGCATTCAACGCACAACTAAGCGCAAAGAACCACCCAATCTGTTGCACAATGATTTTATTCTTTTCGCCAAACTGAAGAATTACAAAAACAAGCAACATTAAGTAAATTACTCCCCAGATTGAGAAGGTGATTCCTGCTGGCACAAAAAGATTGGGGTACATCTCTGATATTTGTCCGGTAGTTATGCCATTTATTGGCAATGCATTGGCCAGGTAATTTACTACTACCATTACCACAAATAGAACTAGATTAACAACTCTGTACTTCATAGCTTATATGTTTAGGTTAAAGTTGAGGTTAAAAATGAGTCTTTATCATTGTTTAGAAATATCAAACCTTAATTCCCAGTATGGTAACATCATCTATCTGCTCATAGCCTCGGCCACAGTAATTAATCCAAGTGTCAAAAACCGATTCCAGCTCTTGCCCCTGTTTGTGCATTGGTAATTTTGCCGTTTCGGCAATTAACCTCTTAAATGCGCTATGCATATTAAACTTTTTACCATTAGGGCCACCGAATTGATCGGCGTAACCATCGGAAAAGAAGTAAAGCCGATCCCCATCCTCAAGTTGCAAATGGTGACTAGAGAATGGATCCATCCTAATGTGCGTAGCCACAGGCATAAGATCAGGCTTAATTTCTATAACTTCATCAGCATCCATGCTAGCGTTTGCTTTTACTAGCCAGAGCGGATTGTTAGCTCCTGCCCATAGGCACTCTTTTGTAACAAAGTTAATACTAGCAATGCTCATCTCCATGCCATCCCTTTGAGTTCCTCTGAAGTTTCTTTGCTTTAATGCACCAATAATGTATGAGCGCATATCATTCAGAATGCTGGCAGGATCAATATTATCACTATTAAGAACAATCTCGTTTAAGAATGAAACGCCAAGCATGCTCATAAAAGCACCTGGTATTCCATGCCCTGTGCAATCGGCAACTGTAACCACAAGCCAGTTTGCCTTCTGAACAGCCCAGTAAAAATCGCCTGAAACGATATCTTTTGGACGAAACATTAAGAAATAGTCCGAATCGCTTAATCCTTCTTTACTAAACAATGCTTCTAAATCAGGAAGAACAGCGCTCTGAATGAACTTTGCGTATCGAATGGAGTCATCAATGTTTTCTCTTTGCTTCTCAAGCAGATTCTTTCGCTCAATGGCAATATGATACAGCTGCTCAATTTTATCCTTTTGTTCAGCAAGTATCCTGCTTTGTCCCTCTATCTCATCTACCTGTGAAACAATCTCTTCTTTCTGCTGAAGGATCTCCTCGTTCTGCTCAGTAAGAATTTCGTTGGCTCTTTTTTTCTGGTTCAATAGTCTTACAAGTACAATTATAAAGAATAATACTATTGCTATAACAAGAAAGGAAAAAAAGATTATAATCCGTTGGGTAAAATTTCTTCTTCTAAAAATCTCTCTTTCCTTTCTGACATTATCAATCTCAAGCTGCTTTTTTTCCGTCTCGTACTTTGTTGACATTTCCGCCAATGCATTTGCCTTATCCTTAGAGAACATGTCGTTCTGGTTATTTATAAATATTTGGGCAAAACGAAATGCTTCTTTAAACCTACCAAGCTTTGAATAAGCATCTTTAAGGTATTCTGCAGATGTTGCAATATGGGGTAAAGCCTCAATTTCAGTTGCAATATCAAAAGCCTTATGTCCGTATGATAATGCTCTCTCTAAATTCTCATTCCTTGTGAAATCATTATCGGTCTCATCGGCCAAAATAATATACAGATAAGAAATATTTCCATAAACCATGGCTAATCCATTCCTATCCTCAACCTCCTCATAAATACCTATTGATTTTTTAAATTCATCAATTCCTTTCTCAAATTGTTCCTGCGAACAGTAAGCGATGGCAATATTATTATAGCCCTGCGCAATCCCGCTTTTATCGTCAATTTCAAACTTGATTTCGAGAGATCTTTTGTAATAAACGATTGACTCTTCAAACTTCTCCTGCATCCATTTAATAATACCAATGTTATTGTAACTATAGGATAAACCCCTTTTAATTACATATAACGAAGAGGAATCAGCTGTCTCTAAAAGTTCACTAAAAAGTTCGGAAGACATGTTGTGATACTCTAATGCTTTTGAATATGAGCCCTGATCTTTATGCACTGTGCCAATGTTATTATAGCAGTCGGCAACGCCAATCCTACTATTTGTAACTTCAAAAATATTTAGTGCTTTGAAATAGCACTGAAAAGCCTTCTCAAAATTACCCTGGTTAACATGCACATTCCCAATATTCTGATAACATTTGGCTATCCCTAAACTATCATTATGCTTAATGAAAATATCTTTGGCTAACTCCTGATAATAAATTGATTTGGAGAATTCGCTTCGTTTTCGGAAATCTAATCCAATGTTTGTTAGTGATGATGCCTTATGAAGATCGAATGGTCGAATATTCAGATTTCTTTTCTCTGCTTCTTCAATTGCCTTATTATAATAGTATATTGATGTATCGGGATTTACTTCGCTATAGCTGTCTGCTATTTCAAGCATAATTGAAATTTTCACAGAATCGTTAGCCTCCTTAAGGTACTCGCTCCAAAGGGTATCAATATTAGGTTGAGAATAGTTACTACTGCAAAAGAAAAGCAATACCAAGGAAAGAACTATAGCAAATCGTTTAAACATTAGACTTTTTCCCAATTAGAAATTATACTCATTGATTCTCTTAAAACTCAAAAATAAATATACTACAAAAAAAATGTCTCAATTTTCAACTCAATACCCCTCTCTTAACAAAGTTAAGATTTTAATCGCCTTTTCAATACATTTTAGTTCATAAAATTGTAATTTTATTAACCAAAAGATTATTAGGGTGTTATTATGTTAATACCTAATAATTCTATTTTTAAAGCAACCGATAACAAATAATACCATGAGAAAAATATTTTTATTCCTTTTATTTCTTCCAATCATTGGGCTTGCACAGAAAGAAACCAAGCAGTCACCTATTGTTACTACAAAAATTTCAGATGGGGTTCACCGAATATTTATCAACAACGCCGTTACGGTGGTTGCATTAACTGGAGAAGATGGCACATTGCTTATTGATGCTGGTTATGAGCAAACGGCAAAAGACCTACTAAAACAGGTTGAGTCCATCTCCTCAAATCCTGTAAAGTACATCATAAACACGCATATTCATGGCGACCATACCGGTGGCAACCTCGTTTTAGGAAAAGATGTTGATATTATTGCACATGAAAATGTTAAAAAATATCTGAATACTCCACGTAAACAAGGTGAAAAAGAGATTCCTGCTTTCCCTAATTTTGCACAACCAAATATCACCTTTACCGATAGGATGAGAATGGATTTTAATGGGCAGAACCTTCAACTTATTCATCTTTCAGGGGGGCATACAAACAGCGATATTGTTGTATTCATTCCTGAATCGAAAATATTAGTTGTAGGGGATCTACTATTTGCCAACTATTTCCCTTATATTGATACTGGTAATGGTGGAAATCCCTTTAAGTATTTAGAGAATATTAACTGGCTAGTTGAAAACTTCCCTGACGAGTCAATAGTTATTGGAGGCCATGGCCCCATATACACGACTGATGAGTATAAAACATACAGGAACACTCTACAAACAACGATTAACTTGGTAAAAGAGAACAAAGAGGAAGGTATGAGTTTAGAGGAAATGAAGGAACAACGAATACTCAAAGAATGGGAATCCTTTGGCAGTTTCTTTATAACCGAGGATCGATGGCTTGACACCATCTACCCATTCCTGTAAAAATTCAGCAAGGTAAATTTAACTAAACGTTGATCATATGGCTTATAGGTCAACGTTTTTTTTGTACCTTCGTTTTTGCAATACCTAATTTGCAAAATCGTAAAAAAGAATAAGCCATGAATAGAATAAGAACACCACATGTTATACTTATAGTAATTATCCTATTTTTATCCATAGGGCTTTATACCTGCAAGCATCTTGCAGATGCTGAGCAACAGCTAATAAACGACCTGAGAAAAAAGGGTCTAACCGCAGAAGCAATATCTGCAGAGAACTTCTACAAAGGAATTGCTCCGGCAAATTTTGAAACTATTGCAGGAGCACCCTACAAGCCCTCATATAACGAGGAGCCAGAAATTTCACCACAATGTTGGGTTGAAACCAGCTACGGCACACAAAATGCTTGCAGATACTGCCATACCGATTACCTCACAGATATTAAGCATGGTAATGCCTTCCCTCTTGCCGAGGATCAAATACTCTACAGTTTTCCTTCGTCAAACCTTAACCGCATTCTCTGGCAAAACATAATTTATCCTCAGGACATTAAAAGGCGATTAAAGGCAAATGGCATTGAAATCCCCGGCATTGAGGATGTGGAGTATGTTCGCCACGATAACTGGCTCCCAACATACAAAAAAGCAAGAAGCAATGGAAATAGCAGCTGGCTAAACACTGAAACGGACAATGAGAAGCTTGCTCTCTTTCCTGCACTTAATCCACAGCATCTTTACCCATACAAACCTGAAAACCCCACAAACAATGGTAATAATGGATATGTTGATAAAGAAGGGTTTGTAAGAAGCGAGCAGGAGCAATATACTGGGTGGAGGGCCATAAACTTTTTTCCTTACGCACTATTCACCCCACTAACCGGAAGCGTTAGCGGAATATATATCAGGCTTCCCGAAGAGTTTATGACGAATGGCAACAAGGTTGATATTGACATCTATAAAAAGAACCTAACGATTCTCGAAAAAAACATCAAGAATCAGGAGTGCCCTGAATCGCATTATGCAGGAAATGCAAGCGGTATTGAAGTTAAAAAGGGTTTTTACCCAGTGGGTACAGAATTTGCCCACCCATTACACTACGTTGATTTACTTGCCGATGGAGATTTTGGAAGCAGTTTAGATGGTGCAATTACTACCGAAAAAATTGACTACGAATTTCCTGGAACCCGCTCAAAACGAGTGAAAGAAATTAGGTACATGTATAAATGGAGGGAGGTTGGACTTGAAGATATTGGTGAGGAGGATGAAGAGAACGGCTTTGGAGAGTATATTGGCCAAGAAGGGCAGGGGTGGATAGACAATGAAGCGGGCTGGATTCTGGCTGCCTACATTGAAAACAGCCAAGGGGAGCTTCGTCCCCAAACTACCGAAGAGTTGGCGCAATGCCTAGGTTGCCACTCAAAGGTGGGTAATACGATTGACGCAGTCTGGTCATTCCAACGCAAAATCCCTGGCTTAGAAGGCTGGGCAGAGATGAACTACGGAAGCTACAACTCAAAGGAACCAACCAAAACTAAACTGCAGGATTATCTTTATGAATCAACTGGAATGGGCGAATTGGGCTACTTTTACTATACTGTGGTTGGAGCCGACCTATACGGCGTTATGCCTCAAGAGATAAATCAAGCTCTTAAAGCGTATGCCAAGAGCATCAATTTTAAGCATGTGCTGGGTATTAACTTTGACATCCATGAGATACTTGATGATGATACGCTAAAACAAATGGATAGGTTGCAAAGGGAACCCCGCCTACTTGCACGCCAAAAACTCATGCGGCACTACAGTGAGCATAAGGAGTACTTAACTTATAATGATGATGATGATAAATACTACATTAAAGGTAATGTTTTTTATCCCAATCCAGAAACCATGAAGGCCAACATACATGGCTATAGAAAAATTGTGCTAGACCAAAGCTACAACCTGGGCAAAGATGTGTTTGGAAGCGAGAGCGAGCATGTACCATTTACCTTCCGCTCCGATGGAACCGTGAAAGATGAGGATGGGCAAATAATTGCCGTGGGTGAGGTAATTTACAGCAGACCTTACGACGAAAATGGCGAAGGAACCACTCCAACAGGCATAATTAAAGTTAACGAGGATGGGGAAGCGGTTGATGTTAACGGGAATATAATTGACCCCCTAAAAGAACCCGAGAAAGCTATTGGGCATATTTCAACAGGAGGCACCTATGATGTGTATTATAATCCAATTTTAAGCGGGAAATCTGTTAGGTAGTCGGTGGTCAGTAATCGGTGGTCGGTGGTCGGTGGTCGGTAATTGGTAAGCGGTGGTTGGTGAACGGTGGCTTGTTTGGGGATGCGGAGCATAACGAGATTGGTGAGCGTTAGAGGATGAAGATGGAGGTGTTATATAACTAACTGCAAAATTATACCAGTATGTTTCTGTATGGACAGACTAGCATTTTTTGTAAAGCCAAAAGAGAGATATACGACTTAAGGGGAGCCCATAGCCGAACATGGGTATGACGAGACAACCTCTTCAACTACTTTTATAAACAACAGAAGGTGCACAATAAACAGCGCTTCATCTGTTGTTTTTCAAGTTAATACTACCTAAAATACTCTCCTATTTTAGGGGCCTTCTTCCTTTAGTAGGATTGTGTTTCTCCTTCTTCACTAAAAATTTGCTTTCCTCGGGAGCCCATCTAAAGGTAAACAAACCACAGGTTGTTGTTGGGCTGAAGGAATTTGGAGATTCATACCACTCTCCCCCATCAAAAGCGGCCCAGGCCCAAATAGTATAATCAACTGGCACATGAGTGT
>JBKHAH010000034.1:0-32217 GCA_046542995.1 Bacteroidales bacterium | reverse complement strand
ACTGGCGCAGAGCAGGCAGGCAGTGACGAGCGTATTTGTTTTTATCTGTTATATCCCCATTATGCCCAAAAAAATTGGGTGGATTCTGCCCCTGACGTCATCTGAATTATCAACCAGCTAGTGGAATCTCCCTATTGCTTCACAAATTTACCTGTCCAAACACCCAGCTCTGATATAACCTTTAAGGAGTAAATCCCATTGGGTAGTGACGATATATTTATTTCATAATCATCGTCTGAACCTCTCACCTCTTCTTTAAAAACAATCGCCCCTGATACATTGTAAACAGCAAGCTTCGCCCCTTCCATTTTTTTAGTAGCGGCAATGCTAATTCTATTGCTGC
Organism: Bacteroidales bacterium; assembly: GCA_046542995.1. GTDB lineage: Bacteria > Bacteroidota > Bacteroidia > Bacteroidales > Tenuifilaceae > Perlabentimonas. The sequence continues at coordinate 31,874 of JBKHAH010000034.1, read as the reverse complement.
TGGGGTTGGGGTAAAGTTTAATCGAGTTGTATTCTGATGTCACTATCGATGAAGTGATTTCGGTAAAGTATGCGGTTGCCGTTAGGTCTTCATCTATCGTTGTTTGTATTTCGTTTGTATTGTATTCTGTGCTGTTAACTGTCCATTTCTCAAATTCCCAGCCCTCATCAGGTGTGGCATTAAGGGTTAGCAAGGTACCCTCAACAAATTCATAATTATTCCCATAAAACGATGTTGTTCCCTCGCCGTTTGTGGTAACATTCAAATAGTTGGTTGAGGAAGATGTTTGATTTAGTTCAAATTTATAAAGTCCATTGGGTGCAACAAGGGGCTTTGCTATAGTTTTGTTATTTGCGTTGGTGGCGCTAATGTAATAATAAGCAGTACTGTTTATAGGCAGACTGGGTATGGTTGCTTTGTAGTTATCAGTTTCAACCTGCTGCATTTCAATTCTGTTAAACCCAGCCGTTGTGTCAATACTCCAGTAAAGGTTAGCCTCCGATATGCCAGAGGCTGATGTAATATCGGCAGTAACCGTATAGCCATTTGTTGAGTAGTTAACCTCTTCGCTGTAGGGTGCGTGGCTAATAAATATTGGGTCGTGGGCAGCAATCTCACGGGTAATGCAGTGTATGGCACCGCTTGCTGGTATTACATCCCTCATATTAATTCCAACAACCTCGTAGCCTGGCATCGCTTCGCGATAGATATCAAGGGCCTCATCGTCTTGAGGTAAACCGTAAATTGGAACAAGTACCAAGCCGTTTAGAATAACAGCGTTTGTATATGTTAGATAGTCGGAATAATCTTCTGGGTAATTGCCATACTCATCTGGAGGCATTGGAATGCGAACCACCTTGTAGGGCCTGCCGTATGGGGTTTCATAATTATCAAGAATGTAGTTGAGGTTCTCCTCAATTTGAGGTCCGTCAGATACACCCTCTGGATACTGTCCAACAAGCAACGTTTCCTCATCGAGCAGCTTCATGTGCATATCAATATGGTGTATGTCATCGTAGGGGAGGGTGGTCATTTTTATGTATGGGTCAATGCCCATGTAGCTATACTTAATATTATCAACTTCGCCTTCTGTAAGGCTGCTATTCTCATCAAGAATTAGGTTTGATGAGAAGCCCTGATTAAAACCGTCAGTCATAAAGTTGCCACCTGTTGCCACAAGTTGGTTTGGTGATGATGTCATTTGGAATATAGGCAAATCTAAGTGGTTTGCAATAGCCGTTGGGATATTATTATCATCTGGGCGGTGTGGGCGATTATATACCCAATCGACAAAAGCCAACTCGTTGGTTTCGTGAAGATAAATACTTTGTGGACCAAAGTCTCGTACCCAAACGGAATTGTAAGGCGCAACAACAAACTCAACGTTGTTGGTGTTAACTCCCCCTTGCGCCAGATAACTCTCAACATCTGATGGGCTGGAACATACAATATATACTTTCACATGCTCTTTGGCATGCCTTACAATTTCCCTAAGATTATGTTGGTATGCTGCCCATGTAATAATAACCCCTTGCGCTTCCTCCCACTCGGCAGGTGTGCGGGGCGTTTGTGATGGAGGAGCGGTTCCTTTATTAGTGCTGAGGCTTTTTATGAATTTGTCCCAATCGAGCCTTTCTGCTTCGGTCATGCCTTTAGGTAGAGGCTCCTGAGAATAAAGATTTGCAGTAAGAGAGAGTAGAATCGCAAGAATAAAAAATCGTAACATATTAAAGGTATGGTTTATTAGTATTTACTTTTGATTTATTTTAAATAGATAGTTTAATCAATTGCCAGAATTTTTCTAAAATTCGAACAGCCATTTAGCAGCAACAGGGAATTCTTCTCCCCAGAACCATTCACTATGGCGACCACCTGGAACAATCCTTACTTTAAGTTCCCGCTTATCAAATTCAGCTTTTTTCAGTAGTTTTTTGGCTTTTTTTACGTTTGATATCATCTTTCTATCCTCTTTCTCACCCGCAGCAATGTAGATTTTCTGGAATCTACGCTTTCTAAACTTTTCAATCTGCTCAAATGATTCTTCGCTCCACTCTAAATCTGGCGAAAATATGGCCGCTTTACCAAATACCCTAGGATACTCAAGGACCGTGTACAGAGCCATCATGCCTCCCAACGAGCTGCCCATTATCATCGTGTAGTCTTTACCCGGGAGTGTTCGGTAGTTATCATCAATGTATGATTTTAAGTCCTTTGCAAGGAAACGCGCAAAACGGGCACCATCGCCACCCTCCTTGTTGTCGTTAGCCCAGGGGGTGTATTCGTTTATCCTGTGCTTTTCGCCATGATAAACGGCTACCACTATGCACGAGAAGCCCCTTGAGAAGTGGAGGCTATCCAGAGTCTCGTCAATATTCCATTCGCCAGAGAATGAGGTTGATGCGTCGAACGCATTCTGCCCGTCAAGCATGTAAATTACAGGGAACCCCTGGCGCGAAGAGTAGTCGGGAGGGAAGTAAACCCTTACGGTGCGTCGTCGGTTAAGTCTGGGTATCTCAATGCTGGTGGGTGTGAAAAATACATCTGAGTTAGCGGTTGAAACCAAATCGCGCGATTTAAGCATATCGCGCCACTGGGCAATATCAAGCTCAACTTTGTTCCCAAGCGAGTCAACGTAAAGCCTTGTGGGTAAGTCTTTACCGGAGGAATCCACCTCGACCGAGGGCCATGTGCCACGGCAAATCTTGTAATCAAAAGTATCGGGTACCGATTTTATGGTTAGGGCCATTCTGCCTGCATCATCAAGTTTAAACTTAAAATCCGGATGGTCGGGCGCCCATTTGTTTATTGAGCCTGCAAGGTAAAACTCCGAGTTTTCGGGGGTATCGTTGGGTAGTGAGTTTAATATAAAGGTTACCTGCGATGAGGCATTCAAGGTGCAGATAAGCAACGATGCCACAAATGTCAATACTCTTAACATAGCGATATTTTTTTTGCAAAGGTATAGAATTTTTGCTCTTTTTGAATTATGGTTTCTTATTTACTTATAATTAGGGTTGCTTAAACTTGGTGATTATTTAATGCGCAATAATTTTATCAAAGCTAAGGATGTTTAAGTAAAACCATATAACTTTGTATGGGCTATATTATAAAAGATTATGAATAACATAGTTTCAACATTATACGATAATAATGGCAAGGGGCTTTACTCTTGCTGGATATGTTGATTTTTCCCTCTCCCTTTTTTTGTCCTTACTTCTTAGGGCTTATTAATTTTTAAGTATGATTTAAGATTTTCTAGATATGCGAGGGATTGTTTTTGATACCCGAAGTTTTTCCGTACACGATGGGCCAGGCATCCGAAAGGCCATATTCCTAAAGGGATGCCCCTTGCAATGCCTGTGGTGCCATAATCCAGAGAGTCAGTTTTTTGAAGATGAAACTGTGCTGAATACCCAAAGGGTGGGCGAAAAGTCGTTCACGCAAACCCAAACCGTTGGATATGAAACAACGGTTGACGAGCTTATGCAGAGCATTAGAGCAGATGTGCCATTCTTTGAGGAGTCGGGTGGGGGTGTAACCCTAACAGGAGGTGAGCCATTGGCGCAACCTGAATTTTCCATTGAACTACTCAAGGCGTGTACCGACGAGGGTATTCACACCGCAATTGATACCTGTGGACATGTGCCAGCAGAGGTGGTTAAACAATCAATGCCGTACACAAATGTTTATTTATACGACCTAAAAATAGCAGATAGTAGAAAGCATAGGGAGTTTACAGGGCTTGGTAATATGTTGATATTTGAGAATTTAAGGTTGCTTTCTTCAGCTGGGAAAAATTTGATAATCCGCATACCTTTGGTTGATGGAATTACCGATACAACTGATAATATCGATGCTTTAAAGGAAATTATTTCAGGCACTAAGGGAGTTAGCCGTATCGACCTATTGCCCTACCACTCCCTGGCAAAGCATAAATTTAGTAAGCAGGGAAAAGAGTATGGTCTGGCCGAAATGGAGAACTACCCCAGGCATAAGACACAGGAAATTGCCCGCTCATTTGCAGGGTTGGCACCTGTGGTGAGTGTGGGAGGATGACAAGGACAGTAATCGGTAGTCGGTGATTGGTAATCGGTAGTCAACCTACCAATCAATCATCCCCGCCTGACCTGACAGCAGTTGGACAGGAAATCAGGCTGTAAAAAGGTTGCCACAGAATTTTCGTAACTATGCCTAGCAGTTTTTGTGATGCAAAATTATTGCGACTTAGCGCCTTAGCGTTTAATTACTTAACTCAGAACCCGAAAATATGAACAATAGAATAAAACAGCTCCGCGAACAAAGTCTAAATGCCGTAAATAGGTTATCGGCTGAGAGGGCTTTACTGGTAACCGATTTTTATAAGAATAAGAATGCCGAAAGGTACTCAATCCCAGTGCAACGTGCCATGTGCTTTAGGCACATAATGGCCAACAAAAGTATCTGCATACTGCCCAATGAACTGATTGTGGGCGAGAGAGGCCCCGCACCCAAGGCAACCCCAACCTATCCCGAGGTGAGTCTGCATACATTAGATGATTTGAAAATCCTTGATACCCGACCAAAGGTGTCCTTTAAGGTAGATGAGGAGACTTTTAGAATATATGAGCAGCAGATTATCCCATTCTGGGAGGGGAGAACCCAACGCGATAGGGTTTTTGCTGCGCTACCTGAGGATTGGCACAATGCTTACACCGCAGGTGTTTTTACCGAGTTTCAGGAACAGCGAGCACCTGGACATACCGTAGGTGGCCCCAAACTTTTTAAAAAGGGCATGAACGATATTAAGGCAGAGATTGCTGAGGAGCTAAGAGCTATAAAGGAAACAGATAATCCAGAGGATTTTAAAAAGTTGGAGCAGCTTGGCGCCATGTACATCGCTGCCGATGCCATTACTCTATTTGCCAGCAGGCATGTAGAAACTCTAGAACAACTTGCTGCCAACGAGAAGGATGAGCAAAGGCTAAACGAGCTACTTGAGATGATACGCATCTGCAAAAAGGTGCCCGCTCAACTCCCCGAAACTTTTCACGAAGCATTGCAGCACTACTGGTTTATCCATGTGGGTGTTATCACCGAATTAAACCCTTGGGATTCATTCAACCCAGGCCGCCTTGACCAGCATCTTTTACCATTCTATCAGCAAGAGATAACCAGAGGAACGCTAACCAAGAAACGAGCAGAAGAACTACTTCAAGCATTCTGGATAAAGTTTAACAACCACCCCTCGCCACCCAAAATGGGTGTTACCGCCGAGGAGAGCAACACCTACACCGATTTTGCCCTTATAAACCTTGGGGGCGTTAAGCCCGATGGTTCCGATGCGGTCAACGAGTTATCGTACCTTATTCTAAATGTAGTTGAGGATATGCGCTTGCTACAACCCAGCTACATGGTACAGATAAGCAAGAAATCGCCTCAGTTGTTTTTAAAACGAGCATTGAAAATTGTTAAAACGGGCTTTGGGCAACCATCCATTTTCAATACCGATGCTATAATACAGCAATTACTTTCGCAGGGAAAATCGCTAGAGGATGCCCGCAATGGCGGGGCTAGCGGTTGTGTTGAAACGGGAGCCTTCGGCACCGAGGCTTATACCTTGTCGGGCTACTTTAACCTAAACAAGGTGCTTGAGGTAACCATGCGCAACGGGTTCGATCCACGAAAGCAGAGGCAAATCGGATTGCAAACAGGCAATGTTTCATCGTTTACAACCTTTGACCAGTTTTACGACGCATTCCAAAAACAGCTGCAGCATTTTATTGATATAAAGATAAATGGTAACAATGCCATTGAGAAGCTTTACGCTGAATTTATGCCCGTACCGTTCCTTTCCATCCTTATTGACGATTGCATTGCCAACGGCAAGGACTACAACGCAGGTGGTGCGAGGTATAACACTAGTTATATACAGGGAGTGGGCTTGGGTAGTATCACCGATAATCTGTCGGCCTTAAAGAAATGGGTGTTCGACAGGAAGGAACTCTCCTTTGATGAGTTTATGAGGATTCTAAGTAGTAATTATGATAATGCCGATGAGCTTCGCAGGCAAATGATATACGAAACCCCAAAGTGGGGGAATAACAACGATGAGGCTGACCAGCATGCCGTGCGAGTTTTCAATAGTTTTTACAATGCCGTTACGGGTCGCCCTTCTGCTAGGGGAGGAGTGTTTCGTATTAATATGCTGCCCACAACCAGCCATGTTTACTTTGGGAAGGTTATTGGAACAATGCCCGATGGTCGTTTGGCTGGTGAGCCTTTAAGCGAGGGCATAAGCCCTGTGCAGGGCGCTGACCAAAACGGTCCAACCGCCGTACTACAATCGGCTGCAAAGATTGACCATATTAAAACTGGAGGGACCTTACTGAATCAGAAGTTTTCGCCATCGTTCTTCGAAGGCGATGAGGCGTTGGATAAGTTAGCATCACTGGTACGTACCTATTTTAAATGGGATGGGCATCATATCCAATTCAATGTGGTAAACGCACAAACCCTGCGCGATGCGCAGAAGAATCCAGAGAAGTACCGTGATTTAATAGTGCGTGTGGCTGGCTACTCCGATTATTTTAATGATTTGGGAGAGCCTTTGCAAAATGAGATTATTAGAAGAACTGAGCATGGGGATTCGTAGGTTTATTGCCTAGTCAGGGTTTGACTTAAAGTCAAACTCTGACTGTAAACGAAAAGACCAGCCATTACGACTAGTCTTCTTAGTGACCCCGACAGGATTAGTTCGCTTCGCGCATGCAGGCGCACAGGCTGCTCATGATCCTGTCTTGAGGATTATAATGTAGGGTAGGTCTATACAAAAACAAAAAGACCAGCCAGTTTGGCTAGTCTTATTGGTGACCCCGACAGGATTCAAACCTGTGACCTTCAGAACCGGAATCTGACGTTCTATTCAGCTGAACTACGGGGCCAATTGCGATGCAAAAATACCCAAAAATTGGGAATTAGCAATAATAAATACTATTGTGTTACATGTATCCATCCCATACACCAACTTCCGTTAGTGTACCTGAGTTGTAACCGTTGGGTATTGAAAAGTCAGACTCGTCAAGCGATGTTCGCTTAGCGCTTTGTACCTCTGATATTTGTTTGCTACCATCGCCCCTTCGGATTTCAACTTTTACCGGGTAGCCCTTTTCCAGCAGTTCAAAATATTCCTGTGAGCCTTCAAAACTGGCAGCGTAAGCGCCGCTGGCAAGTTTATTTAAAAAATCGCTTAAGCTGATAAAGTCAAAGTCTTTAGAAATGCTAAGGTCGGGTGATATCCACATGGTTTGTAACGGAAGTCCGCTTTCAGTTATTTCGTATTTTATAGCATTAAAGCCAGATGCTTTTTCACTTTTTACTCTACTCACATTAAAATCATTTGCCTGTAACGGAGGTGTCCCTGCTTCGGGAAACGATGCCTCTATCATTTCCATGTAAATTGATCGCATCTCATCCTGCTTGTGTTCTTCTACTTCTTCTAGCATTCGTTCTACCTGCGCTTCAAGTTCAGTTCTAACCTCTTTGTTAAAGCGACTGGTGTTTCCGTTCCAGTATGTTCTGTTTCTGGTGTTTATATAAGTTATTTCGCTCTTTTTTAGATTAAAGATTGTGGTTAGGTCACCATTTACCATCTTCATAAAACCATTGTACAGATATATTTCTTCTGTACGCTCATTCTTTTGGTCGTTGGGTACTGTGTAGTACTGTGTAGTAATATGCCAACCTTTTGAAAAAGTACATAATGACAGGGTTAACAACGGGAGAAATAGTAATATTTTTTTCATATTATTTCTTATTGCTTATGCTGTAAAGGTATAAAATATCTAACGGTAAATGCTGAAAAGTATTATAGCATTTTTCATGCTTCTTTCTAATGTTATTTATTTTAATTTTTTTTAAAAATAAGGGGGAAGCAAATGCCTCCCCCCCTAATTTGATTGTATATTGATGTATGAAAAAATTACATCATTCCGCCCATGCCTCCCATCCCTGGGTTTGGCATTGCTGGAGCAGAATTCTCCTCAGGTTCCTCGCCCATTGCGCACTCTGTGGTAAGAAGCATACCTGCAATTGAAGCAGCATTCTCCAGAGCAATTCTGGTTACTTTGGTTGGGTCAATTACGCCGCTCTTGTATAGGTTTTCAAAAGTATCAGAATATGCGTTGTACCCAAAATCTTCTTTACCTTCCTTAACCTTCTGAACAATAACTGAACCATCTTGTCCTGCGTTTTGAACAATTTGACGAAGTGGCTCCTCAATAGCACGCTTAACTATTAACATGCCGGTAGTTTCGTCATCGTTGTCGCCTTTAAGATCTCCTAAGGCATTAATTGCACGGATGTAAGCAACACCACCGCCAGGTACAATACCTTCTTCTACTGCTGCACGGGTTGCGCTAAGTGCGTCATCAACGCGATCCTTCTTCTCTTTCATTTCAGTTTCAGTTGAGGCACCAACGTAAAGTACAGCAACACCGCCGGCTAGTTTAGCCAAGCGCTCTTGTAGCTTCTCGCGATCGTAATCGGAGGTAGTATTGTCAATCTGAGTTTTAATCTGTGCAACGCGCTTCTCAATGGCTTCTTTCTGTCCTGAACCGTTCACAATGGTTGTATTCTCCTTATCAAGGGTGATCTTTTCGGCGGAACCAAGCATATCCATCTGAGCAGCATCAAGGCGAAGACCTTTCTCCTCAGAAATAACTACGCCACCTGTAAGAATTGCGATATCTTCAAGCATCTCCTTACGACGGTCGCCAAAACCAGGTGCTTTAACTGCTGCAATTTTAAGCGAGCCGCGTAGCTTGTTAACAACAAGGGTTGCAAGGGCTTCACCATCAATATCTTCAGCAATAATAAGAAGTGATTGTCCGTTTTGAGCAACTGGCTCAAGCACAGGCATTAGGTCTTTCATTGTGGAGATTTTCTTGTCGGTGATAAGCACCTTTGGGTTCTCAAGAACGGTCTCCATTTTGTCAGGATTGGTTATAAAGTAAGGAGAAATATAACCGCGGTCAAACTGCATGCCCTCTACTATCTCAACGGTTGTTTCAATACCTTTAGCTTCCTCAACGGTTATTACACCTTCTTTCTTAACTTTTTTCATTGCTTCAGCAATGAGTTTTCCAATCTCCTTGTCGTTGTTTGACGATACGGATGCTACCTGCTCAATCTTGGTGTAGTCGTCACCAATCTCAATACTTTGCCCTTTAAGCTGCTCAACAATTTTAGCAACGGCCTTGTCAATACCACGCTTTAAATCCATTGGGTTGGCACCTGCTGTGACATTTTTTAGACCAACGTTAACAATTGACTGAGCCAGTACGGTTGCAGTAGTAGTACCGTCACCTGCATCATCGCCGGTTTTTGAGGCAACCTCTTTTACCATCTGAGCGCCAATGTTCTCCATTGGGTCGGTTAGTTCAATTTCTTTGGCAACGGTTACACCATCTTTGGTTACTTGAGGAGAACCGAATTTTTTGTCAATAACCACGTTGCGCCCTTTAGGACCAAGGGTTACTTTAACTGCATTAGCCAGCTGATCTACACCCTTTTTTAGTAGGTCGCGTGCTTCAATATCGAATTTTATAATTTTACCTGCCATAGTTTTACTATTGTTTATTTATAGGTTTAAATAATTATTTATTTGATTTGCCATTTATACAATGGCAAGAATGTCTGATTGCTTCATGATTAGGAAATCCTTTCCGTCAAGGTTAATATCCGTTCCTGCATACTTTCCGTATAGTACAACATCGCCCTGTTTAACTTCCATGGAAACCTCTTTTGTTCCTGGGCCAAGTGCTACAACAGTTCCTTTTTGAGGTTTTTCTTTTGCAGTATCGGGGATGTAAAGTCCGCTTGCAGTTTTTTCTTCTGCTTCCATTGGCTCAACTAGAACCCTGTCGGCTAGTGGTTTGATTTTTACGTCTGACATATTTCTAAGTTTTATTGTTAGTGAATAAATTTCGCTATTACTGTCATGCTTATTTACCAAATTTGTGCCAAAGCAAAAATCTGCCGTTTTGCTACATTTTTTTCTGGCAGTATACTTTTAGTTTAATTATGTAGAGGTTGTATGGAGATTATGAGAATTGCTCGTAAGTGTTTTTTTAATAGCAGAGTATGCAGGATGGCGATGAAAGATTGTGTTGAATTATATGAAAAGGAAAAAGGGTGTCAGATTCTGCCAACCTGACACCCTTTACGTGTTATTGTCTATTGTGCTATCTACTCTTCTGTAGAGTCATCACTATCTTCTTGTTCTACCTCTTCAATTTCTATTGGTTGATCGCCAGCTGGTTGGTCGCCAGTTGGTTGATCGCCAGCAGGGAACTGAGGTGTTGCTGTTGGGTCAGGAGTATTTTCGATTTGTTCTTGAATGTCTGAGCGAGCCCCCTGCTGTTCACCTCTTGGGATGGTGAACGAAGCCATTAGGCTAAGTACAAGAAGGCTTATGGCTAAAGTCCATGTTGCTTTTTCCAAGAAATCGGCAGTTTTGCGGACCCCCATTACCTGATTTGATGATGCGAAGTTTGAGGCTAAACCTCCTCCTTTGGAGTTCTGCACGAGTACGATTAGTATCAGTAGAATGCAGGCGATAATTATTAGTACTGAGATTAGCAGATACATTGCTGTTAAATTTTTAGTTATTTATCTGGTTGATTCTTAATTTTTTCAATTTGACCCGCAAAGTAAGCTCTTTTTTCTGGATATTTCAAACTTAATTTCTCATAAATTTTTATGGCCTTTTCATACAAACCTTGCGAAATGTATATTGATGCCAACGGTTCGGTAATGGCATCTTCTGGCTCTTTTAAGGATTCCAGTGAAATATCCTCCTGCTCCTTGGGTAAATCTTCAGGTCGTTGCTTTGGTACAATGCGAGGGTTGGTTTCAATAAAAGCTTCAATTAGTGAGTCCTGATCCTTTTTTGAAGGTTCATCTGGCTTCTCCTTATTTGTTATTTCCTTAATGGATTGGTCAAACTTATTTTTTGGAATTTCAGTATTTTTGTCCTGATGCCTTGGTTTCCGCTTGTTACGTTTGCCAATGCTTTGTATGTCAATAGCCAGTGAATCGAGCGTTTTCTTATCAATATGATTTTTAGGAATTTCAAGTGTGTAGAGATAAGGATCAAGAAAAACCTCCTGACTATCTTCACTGCCTTTTTGGTCTGATGTTGCTTCGCCTGGCGTGTCACCCAGTTCAAGCAGCGTGTTGTCATCTTGTTGCTGTGTCTCTATTTGTGAATCCAGCTCATTTGGCTCGTTGCTCTTGTCTGCGATGATTTCAGAATCATCAATTAGGAATGGCTCTTCTTCAATATCATCATATTTCTTGATAGTGGAAACATCTTCTTTCGCTACGTCTTTCCCCTTCATTTCGGTTTCTTCAGCATCAATATTAGATTTGTCAATTTTTATTGTTGGGGTTGGATTAAGATAAAGGAAAAGGATGTAACGGTCTGGTGATAAAGCGGCGGTTTTTACGGCGGCATTCTTAAAGGCAGGTTCATTCCTCAATGCCATGAGTTTAAGCACCCTTGCTGTGTAAAAGTATGGATACCTTTCAATTATGCTGTTTAGCATTGGTACAGAATCCTTACCAATATTGCTAAAATCAGATATTAAATTGTGGAATTTCTCTTTATCCATGATATTTTACCAGTTTGCTACTGCATTATTAAATATATCTTCAACAAGTTTCTCTACAATTACTCTTGTTAGCTCCTGCTCAACTTGCGCCAGCTGTTGCTGGCTTTCAAAATCTTCGTAATGAGAGAAGGTTTTATCGAAGTTTTGGCTTGGATCCTTCGAATTTTCAAATTTCACCCTTACAGCAATGGTTAATCTATTCTGCGCAGCTACCTCATTACCTTGAATTGCAACTGGTTTTACGCGATAATCTCTTATCTCTCCAGAAAAGTTAAGATCCCCATTGCTTGAAACAACATTTAGGCGAGTTTGGGTAACAAATCTATTTCTTAATTCCTCGCTTAGGGTGCTGCTAAGGGTGGGGTTAACAAGGGGAGCTTGATTAGGAAAATGCTCCACGGTAACTGTTTTGATTTCTGGTGATATGGAGGCGCCAGAAAAGGAATAGTTAATGCTACATGATATGGAGCATAGGGAGAGCAGAATAATGCAAATAACCATTAATAGTTTGCGCTGGCTGCTTTGTATAATATTTTTCTTGCGTATCATTTCTAAGTTATATTATACTCTTTAATTTTTCTGTAAAGAGTACGTTCTGAAATTCCGAGCTCTTTAGCAGCATGCCTTCGTTTACCGTTATATTTATTAAGTGCTTTTTTTATCATTTCTATCTCTTTATCTGCAAGAGACAGCGACTCCTCCTTAATTTCTTCTGTATCTTGTATGTTGGAATGCTCATGGTTGAAATGTTTTGATTGAAAATCAGTGTGAGAAGTTTGCTTAATTGCAGGAAGGTTCTCGTTGTATAGATCCTTAATAATCTCAGCATTCTCCGGATTAACATCAATGTTTGTATTGTCATTTCTCAGAATATCAAGCACGAGTTTTTTCAGATCGTTAACATCGTTGCGCATGTCAAAGAGAATCTTATAAAGGATCTCTCTCTCATTTGCAAAGGATGCTTCGGATGCTTTATTTTTATTAATAAGTGCTGGAAGTTTTGTAGGGTTATAGTCGGGCAGATAATCTAATAACTTCTCGGCAGTTATTAGCCTTGATTCCTCAATAACTGAGATCTGCTCGGATATATTTTTTAGCTGTCTCACGTTGCCCGGCCATTTGTAGTTTATTAACACCCTGCGGGCATCGTCATCGAGAGTAACTGCAGGCATTCTGTGCTTTTCGGCAAAGTCGGATGCAAATTTCCTGAAGAGTAAAGGAATGTCCTCGTTCCTTTCTCTTAATGGAGGAATTGTTATCGGGACAGTATTTAACCTGTAGTAAAGGTCTTCACGGAACTTCCCGTTCTGTATAGCCTCAAGTATGTTGATGTTTGTTGCAGCAATTACCCTAACATCGGTTTTTTTTACTTTTGAGGAGCCAACTCGTAAAAATTCTCCTGCCTCAAGTACCCTAAGCAAACGAACCTGTGTAGAGAGCGGGAGTTCTGCCACTTCATCTAGAAATATTGTACCCCCATCGGCCACCTCAAAGTACCCTTGGCGGCTATCCATAGCCCCGGTAAAGGAACCTTTTTCGTGACCAAAAAGTTCCGAGTCAATAGTTCCCTCAGGAATGGCACCGCAGTTCACGGCAATGTATGATCCATGCTTGCGTAGGCTATGCGAATGGATAATTTTTGGAAAAACTTCTTTACCCGTTCCGCTCTCGCCGTTAATAAGTACCGATAAGTCAGTTGGTGCAACCTGAAGAGCAATATCAATAGCTCTGTTTAAAACAGAGGAATTACCAATTATCTCAAAACGTTGCTTTATCTTTTGAATTTCACTTGCCATGCTTCAAAACGAATTTACTGACAAAATTACATATTTTTTAATGCATATCCATATATACAGTATGTCAAAATGGTTTGGCAGAAAAAAATATTGTGATTCCAGCATTTGATAATACCAAACGAATGCTCAAGAGAAGACCTATATATATTCTATATAATTTTACCTTTGCTAAAATTACTTTAAAAAATTTTATTAGCATGAGATATTTAGGAATTATACCAGCCCGATACGCATCAACCCGATTCCCAGGAAAACCGGTTGCGATTATTGCAGGGAAACCCATGGTTCAGTGGGTTTACGAAAGAGCTGGTAAACTTTTTGATGATTTATACGTGGCAACGGATGATGCTCGTATTGCTAATGTGGTTAAGAGTTTTGGAGGTAAGTATGTTCTTACATTGGATAAGCACAGGAGCGGAACTGACAGATGTGCCGAAGCGTTAGAAACTATAGAGAAAAATACTGCTGAACATTTTGATGTTGTGGTTAATATTCAGGGTGACGAACCGTTTATTCAAACCGACCAACTTTCCCTTTTAGTTGAATCGTTTCAGCATAAAGACATTGAAATCGCTACTTTAGTTAAGCAGATTGATTCGAGAGAGGATGTGTTTAACCCATCGAAGCCTAAAGTGGTAGTTTCAGAAACTGGGAAGGCGCTTTATTTTAGCCGTTCACCCATTCCTTATTTAAGAGACGAGGATCAAAGCATCTGGGTAGCTAAGCATAAATATTATAAGCACATCGGTTTGTATGCATACAGGTCTGATGTGCTAAAAGAGATTTGCCAGCTTTCGCAGTCTCCTTTGGAGTTAGCCGAATCGTTAGAGCAGCTTCGCTGGCTTGAGAATGGGTATCATATTCATGCCTCGGAAACCGATGTAGAATCAATCTCAGTTGATACACCCGAAGATTTGAAAAAAGCAGAGGAGTGGGCTAGCAGAAGCTTATAGTGCATTGCTGCTTATATCCAATTTTTTATCAGAGCAATTGCTTTTAAAAGATATCGGAACTAGTTGTTATTGGCAGTACGCTGAAATATAGATTACTACATGCTGGCTACGCCAACACCAATTTTAAATGCAATTGCATCGACCTTATCCTTTGTTATTACCTGTTGACAGTATAAATAATAAGTACGTTGTTATCTGCATTGTTTCATTGCGCATTAAACTTCATATTTCCAAGAAAAAACCTGATGTTAAAAAAAACATCAGGTTCTTAGTTCGATTATTCTTTAGGTCTGCCCCCTAAGCGCAAATTGGAAGAACTATTTTTCCTTAATTAAAATAACGTAAGCAGGGTAATGGTCAGAGTAACCTCCTAAATATTGCCCGCCTGCGTAAGATCTGTGCGGGTAGCCTTTAAACCTTCCGGTTGGTTGTTGCAGAAATTTTTTATTGAAAACGTTGGCTTTGTAAAATCTGTAAGAGGAGAAATCTTGCTCAGTTAAAGGTTTGCTTAAAAGCACCATGTCAAAAAGGCTCCATGTATCTCGCCAAGCTGAAGTTCCTATGCCCTTCTGATAAAATGAGTAGAATGGATTGTACAACTCATCGTCATCCAAATTCTTTTCTTTAGGAACCGCTTTTAAATAATCAGTAACGCTTTTATTATCAGGATTGTCATTAAGATCCCCCATTAAAATAACCTTAGCATCAGGATCAAGATTCTGAAGTGAATCAATTATATGACGGCCAAGTTGGGCCGCAGCAATTCTTAATGGCCTACTACGGCTTTCACCACCACTTCTTGAGGGCCAGTGACCAACAATAAAATGCATTAATTCCCCATGTAATTCTCCTGAAACCAAAAGTTGATCCCTGGTTTTAAAATCCTCCTTGTCAGGTACTGTTAATGTGTAGCTTTTGCTATTGGTCACATTAAAATATTTTGGTTGATACAATAGGGCAACATCAATACCTCGCCTGTCGGGGCTGTGGTAGTGAACAACCTGATAATTGCGAGAGGCAATGGCTTCCCTTCTGGCTAAATCCTCCAGTACCTTTTTGTTTTCAATTTCAGATATCCCTAGAATTGCTGGTCCATCAGGAGTGACGTCTGTTCCAATTTTTGAAATCACCTTTGCCAGATTGTCTAGCTTCTCGAAATATTTTGGTGTGTTCCAATTGTTCCTTCCTTCAGGTGTAAATTCAGTATCCCTTACATCAGGAGTGTCAAGGGTGTCAAATAAATTTTCAACGTTATAAAACGAAAGGCATACAACCTGATATTCTTTTTCTTGAGAGAATAGTGTGATTGAAATCAATAACCCTAATAATAGGGCCGAAACTTTAAATGTAATAATTCTTTTTTTCATACTAAATGTATTATAAAGTGCAGTTTGTTAATTGTTTATATTTTTTTCGCAAAACATTTGACTGCTTGACAATTACTAATAGATTGAACCCATAAAGATAAATATAAATTAATTAAAGCCAATTTTTCAACAATAATAACTATTTTTGCTGGTCTATATTTTAGGTAAAGTAGCATTTATTAGTAATTTATTTTTTGTTATGAGAAAAATCTTTTTGTTAATACTATTGATTGCCTCGTTAAGCAATGGTTTGTTAGCTCAAACTATTACCATTACTGGCGATGTAAGTCAGGAGGCAAATGGAGAACCAATACCTGGCGCATTGGTTAAGGTGAAAGGTACAAGTATTGAAGCATTATCCGACGAAAATGGAAAGTACTCCATTGATGCCCCAACTGATGCTTTAAAACTAATCTGTTCATTTGAGGATACTAGAAAAGAGGTGTCTATTAAGGGGCGAACTACAGTTAATTTTGAACTTAATTTGACAGATGATTCTGACGATGACGATGATTTTGTACCTGTTGTCACGCTCTCAACAAGTGATTTTGAGGGAGGAGATGATGAGATGCACGATATATCCGGCCTCCTTCAAGGCTCTCGGGATGTCTTCTTATCTACCGCAGGTTATACATTCGGTTCAGCAAGATTCAGGGTTCGAGGGTACAATTCAGAGAACTCAACCGTTCTTATCAATGGGGTTCAAGTTAATGACCCCGAGACCGGACGAGCCTACTACTCCTCATGGGGTGGTTTGAACGATGCCATGAGAAATACCGTTAACACAATCGGGCTAGAAGCATCTGAGGTTACTTATGGGGGTGTTGGTGGAACCAATAACATTATTACCAGGGCATCGGAGTATCGTCCCGAGACTAAACTCACCTACTCCGCCGCAAACAGAAGCTATAAGAATCGCGCAATGTTTATCCATTCAACAGGGATGGTTGATGACACATGGGCCATGACCATATCAGGCTCGCGCCGCTGGGCACAGGAAGGATATGCTGATGGAACATTCTACGATGCCTATGCTTACTTCTTCTCAGCTGAAAGAAAATTTACCGATAATCACAGCTTCGGTTTTACCGTTTTTGGCGCCCCAATGCGAAGTGGCAGGTCTGGTATTGCAGTACAGGAGGCTTTCGATTTAACCGATGACCCATACTACAACCCAAACTGGGGATATCAGGATGGTGAGGTTAGAAATGCAAGGGTTAACAATTATCATACCCCCATGATGCTGCTTACCCATTACGGTACTTTTGATAAAACAACAGTAAATACAACAATATCGTATGCCTTTGGCAGGGCAGGTAATACTGCGCTAAACTGGTACAATACTGCCGATCCTCGCCCAGATTACTATCGCTATTTACCAAGTTATTACGAAGGCGATGATTTTGAGTACAACAGGCTTACCGAGCTTTGGAAGAACGATCCACAGCAAAGCCAGCTAGACTGGGATTACTTCTATTTTGCCAATGCCGGCAATCTTTATTCTGCACCCGGAGACATTGAAGGGAATCGCTCAAAGTATGCTGTTGAGGAACGAAGAAACGACAAGAGCCACTGGACGCTAAACTCAACAGCCAGGCACTGGTTAGATGAAAGAACAATTTTGACTGGTGGCATAAACGTTTCGCTTTATAAGGGTTTTCAGTTTAAAGAGATGGTGGATCTGCTTGGTGGCGACTGGTGGATTGATGTGGATCAGTTTGCTGAGCGCGACTCTGATGACGAGGATTTCTATCAGAACGATTTGGATAATCCCAACAGGCTAATTCAGGAAGGCGATAGGTTTGGTTACGATTTTACAGCCAATGTTAATGAGATGAGGGCATTTGCCCAGTCGGAATTTGAGTATACCAAGGTCGATTTCTTTATCGCTGCTAACGTATCTCATACCTCTTTTTGGCGTACAGGTCACATGAGGAATGGTAGATTTCCAGAGAACTCCTTCGGCGATTCAGAAAAGAATAACTTCCTAAACTTTGGCGTGAAGGGAGGGGCTACATACAAAATTACAGGCCGTCATTATCTCGATTTTAACGCCAGTTACTCAACACGTGCTCCATATTTCCGTAATGCCTACATTTCGTCACGTGTTCGTGATCATGTTGTAGAAGGCATTACCAGCGATAAGATACTAACCGGTGACATGAGTTACATTGTTAGGTCGCCAAATATTAAGTCAAGAGCAACAGTTTACTACTCGGAAATTAAGGATCAAACATGGAATCGCAGCTTCTATCACGAGGGGTACAGAACTTTCATTAATTACATTATGACCGATGTAAACACCATGAACCTTGGCGCTGAACTTGGTGTGGATGTTAACGTAACTCCTGATATCTCACTAAATGCAGTGGGGGCATGGGGGCACTATGTTTACAGCTCGCGCCCCAACGTAACCATTGCGAGGGATAACGACCTAGAACTGCTTGCTGAAGACAGAACGGTGTATTTTGAGAACTATCGTGTGGGAGGTTTCCCTCAGGCAGCAGCCTCACTAGGCGCGCGCTATAATTCACCTAAGTATTGGTTTGCCGGTGCAAATGTTAACTACTTTGGAAAATCATACATTGATCCCAACCCCGATAGAAGGACTGAGGATGCTGTTGCTGCATTCGATGAATCAGATATACGAGTGGATGAAGTTCTGGAACAGCAGACATTAAATGATGGATATACGCTGGATGTTTATGCAGGGAAATCTTGGAGAATTCAGCGAAAATATTTCATAAGGGTAAACCTTAGCGTTAGTAACGTTTTAAATAATCAGGATCTTACTGTGGTTGCCTTTGAGCAGCTTAGGTTCGACCCTCAGGATATTGACAGGTTCCCTCCAAAGTATGCTTACATGTACGGAACAAACTTCTTCCTTAATGTAAACTTTTCCTTTTAAACAGTAATTAATCAGATAATTTTAAAATTCACATATTATGAAAAGATTTAATTTAGTATTAATAGCAATAGTAGGATTGGTGCTTTCCTTTACTACAAGCTGTATTGATTATGATTTTGATACCCCTCCCATTGGAGAGATACCTGTTGGTGACGTTTATACTGTTCAAGAGCTAATGGACTCTGTAGGGTCAGGCGGTAACGTTACTTTTGATTCTGTTGGCTCGATTTATGCTATTGTAACAATGGACGAAAAATCCGGGAATATTTATCAGGACATATATGCGCAGGATGCGCAGGATAGTGTATGTGTTAGGCTAAATTTTGAAACTTCTACCTCGTTAAACGAAGGTGATTCTGTTAGAGTCGCACTGCAGGGTTCTAGAGCGCATTTTGATAACGGCCTTTTTGAGATAGCAGGGCTTCATGCCGATTCAAGTATTGTGAAATTTGGTACAAATAAGTTTATTGAACCTGTTCCCGTTACGTTAAACGAATTGAATTCTGACAAACCATACTATAAATCACGTCTTATTGAGTTGGAAGGTGTTCAGGTTCAGGATTCCGATACCGGTGGTGTATGGGCTGAGCCATATCAGTACGGAGAAGTATATCTTAAGGACACGCTTGGAAATTCAATTCTGGTTCGCACAAGTGGTTACGCCAGATTTGCACAGCAGGAAGTTCCTAAAGGGTTTGGTTCAGTTGTTGCAATTGCGAGTTACTACGGCAGCGGGTTTCAGCTAATTATTCGTAGTTTGGATGAGGTGAACCTTGACGAGCCCCGTTGGGAAGGTGACGGAACAACGGATCCTCCGGGTGGATCGGGTTCTTTTGAAGATCCATTAAATGTTTCTGCTGCAATTTCAAATAACTCAGGTGACCAGAAATGGGTTGAGGGGTATTTGGTGGGTGTAATGGAGGTGAATGTTGACCCATTTGAAGCTTCTTTTGAATCACCATTCGATACCGAATCTAATGTTATGATTGCTGATTCACCCGATGAGACGAACTTGTCAAACTGTTTGATTGTTCAACTTGTGCCAGGTGATATTCGAAATGCTGTTAACCTTAGTGCTAATGAAGAAAATCTAGGAGAGCAAATTAAATTAAGAGGTAACCTAACAAGCTATTTTAGCGCACCGGGGTTAAAAGATACTGATGGTTATTGGCTTAACGGCGATGGAATTAATCCAGATGACGAAGAGCCTATCGATGCATTTTTTGAAGAGTATTTTACATCTGATCTGGGCGATTTTATTCAGTTTAGCATAACTGGTGCCCAAAATTGGGATTGGGATATCTATGATGACGGATGTGCCGTAATGTCTGGTTTCGATGGAACGCAAAATGCAAATGAGGATTGGTTAGTTTCTCCTGAAATAGATCTAACTACAAAAACGAATGTAACTCTGAATTTCAGGGAAGGCATTAATTATATTTCTAGTTACGACGACTTGGTTGTTATGATTTCAACAGATTACGATGGAACCAGCGAGCCAACAGAATCAGGTACTTGGACACCGTTAACGTTAAACAACAGACCTGCAGGTGATAGTTGGACCTTTGTAGATAGTGGTGATATTGATCTTTCAGAATATGATGGCGAAACAATTCATATTGCTTTTAAGTACATTAGTTCAGATACGGAAGCAGCTACATGGCAAATTGGTGAGGTGCTTCTCTTCGAAGCTGATAGATAAATTTTATATTCTCTGAAAACAAAAAAAAAGCGGTTCATCTTAAAGTGAGCCGCTTTTTTTACACTTACAATACACTACATAAATAGAAGCAGGCTGATGGCCATAACGCCCATGCCGCCAATAAGTCCGTAAATTGATAGGTGGTGCTCTCCGTACTCCTGCGCTGCGGGTAGCAGCTCATCAATCGATATAAAAACCATGATGCCGCCTACACCGGCAAATAGTATCCCAAAGGTTAAATCTGTAAGGAACGGGAGTAGAATAAAATAACCAACAAGTGCACCGAGGGGCTCAGCCAAACCCGAAAGGAACGATAGGGTGAAGGCTTTGCGTTTGTTTCCGGTTGCATGGTAAATTGGTACAGATACAGCTATACCCTCAGGTATATTGTGAATGGCAATGGCAACGGCAATGGCAACACCCAGCGCTGGGTCGCTTAGTGCAGCGGTAAAGGTGGCTAACCCTTCAGGAAAATTGTGAATAGCTATGGCTGTTGCTGTGAGCACACCCATTCGCATCAATCGTTTTTCTTTGCTTAGCCTCTTGGTGGCATCTTCAACCAGCTTAATCTCGTGTGGGTTCTCTGCCGAAGGGATCACTTTATCTATTATAGCAATTAGCGTAATGCCCCCAAAAAAGGAGGCAACGGTTAACCAGCTGCCCGATACCTGTCCTAACGCTTCAACCAGCGACTCTTTGGCTTTGAAAAAAATCTCAACAAAAGATACGTAAATCATAACTCCGGCAGAGAAGCCTAAGGCAACTGACAGAAACTTTGTGTTGGTTCGCTTGGCGAAGAATGCTATTGCACTTCCTATGCCTGTTGATAGACCGGCAAAAAGCGTTAAGCCAAAGGCTAAAAGCACAGTGTTTAGTTCGTATTCCATATTTAGAACTTAAGTTGTTTAAACAAGATAGATAAACTGAATTACTTAAAAAATATTATTTATTAACCTCAACTCAAAATAAGTTATATCGCAAATTGGAGCGCCTATGCCTACCACTTTTTATTTTTACCCAAAGGAAAAAATAAAAAAACTCTCTAGGTTAAAGGCATATAAATTGTTGCTTAGACCATGCCAATGCACTTTACAAGAGTAGTACGTTTTCATAAATTCCTCTGTGTTTAAAATTCTTATATCAAACTCAGGTTATTAATAATTTGGGCTAAAGGTGTTGCTCAAGTGATTTTATCTCTTTAGAAAAATCAAGATTTGGATTTTGATTGCAAATTGCAACAATTCTTTTAACGGTATTCTGCGAAAATTGTTTATATTCCTTGGTATTGGTATTAAATGGTCGGTGGTTTACTGCTTGCATAATCTTCTCTATCTCATTACTCATGCTCACTGCTGCTGATGATAATATTGTGTTGCTAAACCGCTCCCATATATAACCAACAGCAAGCGGTGAGGGATGGAGCATGTCGCTGTTGTAAAAACGATAATCGCGCAAATCGTCCATCATTATTTCGTATGAGGGGAAATAGGAAGCATGCTCGTAAAATTGTTTTACAAGCTGATCAACACCAAGTAGCAATGTTGATTTGCTAAGCTGGTTGCCCGTTGCGCCATCCTTCCAATGCCTAACTGGGCTAACTGTAAAAATAATTTTTAGGTCAGGCTTTTCATTAATTATTTTACTTAGCAAACTACCCCAGCGTTTTACAATATTATCAACTGAGAGCAAAGAGCGCGTGAACCTGTTTGCAGGTATTTTATGGCAATTTGCAACGGGCTCGCCTGTTTCATTGTAGCTATATACCCTTGCTGTGCCAAATGTTATTATCAGGAATTTTGTTTGTTGCCAAAACCTGTGCGCTGCTAATAATGATTTGTTGATACTATTGAGGCATGTTTCTTTGTTCTCACTAGAGAAACTTGTATGATGCTGTAGGCTTAGCCATAGGTTGTTATGCTTAATCAGCTCGTTCTCCGTATAAGGCTGTCCGCTAGCAATTCGTTTTAGCACCAAATCTACTGAAATGGGATTATATACAACGCCAAATGGGTTTGTTAGCACGGGGAACTTCCGTTCATTCATCAGGCTGCCAATATTCTCGGTAAAGCACGATCCAAGAAATAGGGCAGGTGTATTGTAAGTAATTTCAAATGGTGCTTTGTCAACCTTAACAATGGTTCTGAAATGTTTATCCATAAGCAAGATGTTTGCTCTTTGCCACTAATCCAGATTTCCGCTTAGCCATTCTTTAATCATGCAGAATACTTCATCTTGTGCTGTTTCATTATGTAGCTCGTGGTACATATTATTAAATGGTATAAAGCTGCATGTTTTGCATCTCGATGCAAGGTCTGCTGATGCTTTGTGAGATGTAATAGGATCAGCATCGCCATGGAGCATAAGGAAAGGCTTGTTGATGCTCTCAATGTTATTGGCAGCATACTTGGCTGCTTTCGAAATTTCTGTTACCAGCCGTGGTGAAATCTTTCCATGGTTTAACGGGTCGGTTTTATACTTCTCAACCTCCTCGGGAATATGGCTTATGCCATTGGCATTAATTGGGGCATTTAACGATAGTGCAGGGAGCGTTTTGTTTAGTACTTTTATTACACCTCTTAGTATAGCCGGATTCTCGTTGGTTAGCTCAATCCATGGAGATGTTGCCACGAGTAATTTAAAGGGATTGCTCTCTCTTAAAGCAAAATTAATTGCAATGTTTCCTCCCATACTGTGACCATATAAAACTACGGGCACTCCAGGGTATAGGAGGTTTGCTTTATTTATGGCTAGATTTATTTCTTCCATAAAATCGCCATAGCTATTTACATGGCCCCGTTTACCGTCCGATTGCCCATGCCCAATATGATCCCACGCAAGGAAGGCAAAATCGTGCTTAATAAATTTCTCTGCCCAGTGCTTATACCTTAAAGAATGCTCGCCCCAGCCATGGCATAAGCAAATAATTGCGCGGGGTGAGCGGGCAGGAGACATGTACCAGGCAAAAATATTTTCACCAGATTTTAAAGTGAAAGGAATATTTTTATTTTCCATCGTATTTTTGTTTTGCTTGTAAATGTAAGCAGAAAACTGCATATAGGGAACTCAGAACATCAAAAATCTAATGATTAGAAACTTTACAGCATTCAGAGAATCTTAAGTAACCAGCTCTGGATGTGGGGGTGTTTTTAAAAAGCTTGTAATATTCATCGGCTGTAATGCTTTTTAGCGATTGGCCATTAATACGCAGCACCTCCTCTTTTGGTTGAATTTGAGGGAGCCTGGCCATTGTTGCTTTAGTATTCCATGGGCATACTTCCTGACATATATCGCAGCCAAAGCACCAGCCGTTCAGGTTGTTCTTTTCGGTTTCTGTGAGGGGTTCCTTCTTCTCAATGTTGATATATGAGATGCATTTGCGGGCATCAACCACTCCTGGTGAGATAATTGCCCCTGTTGGGCAAGCATCGATACAGCGAGTGCATGTTCCGCAACGGTTAGGGACTATCTTCTCGGATGGCTCTATATCCAAATCAATAATAAGCTCCCCAATAAAGGTGTATGTTCCTAGTTTGGGATGAATAAGCATGCTGTTTTTGCCAATCCATCCTAACCCTGCTTTAACGGCCCAGGCACGATCAAGAACAGGAGCAGAATCTACAAAAACACGACCCTTAATTGGACCAAAATGCTCCTTTAGCTTATCTAAAAATACATAAAGCATATCCTTTACCACCTTGTGGTAATCTGTTGAAAGGGCATAACGGGTTATTTTTGGCGAATTTGTTGATATAGCTGGATTCCCGGGGTAGTAGTTAACCAGCACTGATACCACCGATTTTGCATTGGGCACTAGTACTCTGGGGTCGGTGCGTTTTTCGAAGTTCCGTTGCATATAGCCCATATCGCCATGCATGCCATTCCTTAACCACTCCTCAAGTCGTTTTGTATCATCGGGTAATTTAGTTGCTTTGCTAACCCCGCATGCATCAAACCCAGCCGACTTGGCAATTGATTCTATTTTTGATAATGGTATAATATGATGATACCTTTAGTAGTAGTTCGAAAAAATTATTTATTACCGTTTATTCTGAAGAAACTTCCTCAAAGTAATAGTGAGATGATACTGACCCTAAGATTTGTTCACCAATTTTTTCAACCTCCTGATTGCTATAGCACCATTTAATTTTTACCCTGCAACCCTTTCCGTTTAGTTTATCTATAGTTAGCAGTATCGCTTTTATTAAAGGAACGTTACTTTTGGAAACTGAATGCAGGTTTACCTCAAAATTTATGTTTTTAAGGTTTGTTTTAATTAAGTGATTGTTAAGCCATACCAGTGGATTTGTATAGAATTCCATAGGTTTGTCAATGTTAGAAATCCCTTTAAGTATAAAATCCCCTGCACTATCAAAATAAACGAGCGGTGAACTTTGAGTTTTTTTCTCTGTAAAAACTTCATCATTCTTGTGCTCAACAAGTTCAAAAGGGAATTTTGCTATATTCTTAAGCTCTTCGCCATCTTCCAGTATGTCAAGGTCGTTGTCGTTATAGTGCCAGAAAACCTTAACCTTCTCCTTACTGTTATTGGAGTTGATGATTGTGAAAATACTAAGGATGCTGTTGTAGGAGATTGCATCCCAATCAAAAATTGCTAGGTGAAAATGTAGTTCTTTTGATTGGGTATTCAGATAGTTGGCTATCCAATTGCTAACTGGCATGAAAAAATCGTTTGGGTTTACAGGGTAAGAAACACCGGATAGCAATAGTTCTCCATTTTCTTTGTTTGCGTAAACTAGCAATTCTTCTTGGCCAGTTTGCCAATGAATATTATCCATAACTTAGTTTTTTTCGATTGTTAGCTGCAAGGTATGAATTTTTGATTTTTGTTGGAGTGTTCTTGCAAACAAAAAGACCCTAACGCAACATTTAGAAAATTCTGAATGCATTGTTAGGGTCTCAGCTTGTTGCTTTGCGTTAAATCACCACGTTCACAATCTTATTGGGAACCACAATAATTTTCTTGGGCGTTTTACCATCAAGGTATCGGGCTGTTTGCTCGTGCTCAAGAATCATCTTCTCAACCTCTTCTTTTGGAAGATTTAGTGGGATTTCAACGGTGAATCGGGTTTTTCCGTTAAATGATACAGGGCAAGTAAATGTGCTTTCAACCAGGTACTCCTCTTTATGTTTGGGCCACTCAGCCATGCAAACCGACTGGTTATGACCAAGTATCTGCCACAGCTCCTCGGCAATATGCGGTGCGTAGGGAGCAATAAGTATTGCCAGAGGTTCAAGCGCTTCGCGTTTGTTACATTTTTGGTCTGTAAGCTCATTCACGCATATCATAAATGCCGACACGCCGGTGTTAAAGCTGAACTTCTCAATATCCTCGGTAATCTTCTTAATGGTTTTATGGATGGTTTTAAGCTCATCCTTAGTGGCTGGCTCTTGGCTAATGCTTGGTTGGTTGTTGTTATCAATATACAAACGCCAGAGACGACGAATAAATTTATGCACACCGTCAATGCCGTTGGTATCCCAGGGTTTTGATAGTTCAAGTGGTCCCAGAAACATTTCGTAAATACGTAGGGTGTCGGCTCCGTACCGTTCAATAATATCATCGGGGTTAACCACATTGTACATGCTTTTGCTCATCTTCTCAACGGCCCAGCCGCACACGTACTTTCCATCTTCAAGAATAAAATCAGCGTTGGCAAATTCTGGGCGCCATGCACGGAACTTATCAATGTCAAGAACATCGTTCTCAACAATGTTAACGTCAACATGAATCTCAGTTACATCATAGTCTTTTCGAAGGTTGTACGATACAAACTTGTTCGTTCCTTTTACCCTGTAAACAAAGTTGGAGCGTCCCTGAATCATACCTTGATTTATCAACTTTTTAAAGGGCTCATTTTTGCAAACTATGCCAAGGTCGTAAAGAAACTTGTTCCAAAATCTTGAGTAAACCAGATGGCCAGTGGCATGCTCGGTTCCTCCAATATACAGGTCAACATTCTCCCAGTACTCGTTTGCCTCTTTGGAAACCAATGCTTTGTCGTTCTTTGGATCCATGTAGCGGAGGTAATATGCCGATGAGCCTGCAAAACCCGGCATGGTGCTCAGTTCAAAAGGATAGCCCTCTGGCGTTTGCCAGTTCTTGGCACGGCCAAGTGGCGGCTCACCCTCTTCGGTTGGCAGGTACGCATCAACCTCGGGAAGTTCCAGCGGTAGCTCTTTTTCATCAAGCGGGTAGGGCACTCCCTCCTTGTAGTAAATTGGGAATGGCTCCCCCCAGTATCGCTGGCGGCTAAATATTGCATCGCGTAATCTGAAATTTACCTTAAATCTACCTAGCCCTTTGCTCTCAATATTTTGGTTAATGGTTTTAATGGCTTCTTTCACATCAAGCCCATCAAGCCCACCGCTATTTATTACAACGCCCTCCTTGGCATCGTACGATTCATTCCAAGTGGCCGGATCCGAGGGTGTTTCACCGGGGCGAATAACCGTTTGTACAATGGGGAGGTTGAATTCTTTTGCAAAAAGAAAATCGCGGCTATCATGAGCAGGTACTGCCATTATTGCGCCCGTGCCGTAGCTTGCCAATACGTAGTCGCTAATCCATACAGGAATTTTTTTCCCAGTAAATGGATTTATTGCATAGCTGCCGGTGAACTCGCCTGTTACATTCTTCGCTTCGGTTTGTCTTTCCCGCTCTGTTTTTCGTTTGGCTGCATTAATGTATTTCTCAACCTTCTTTTTATATTCAGGTTTGGTTAGCTTGGGGGTTAGCTCGCTTTCAGGAGCAAGAACCATAAAGGTTGCACCGTAAATTGTATCGGGGCGGGTTGTGAAAACTAGTATCCTATCGTCCGATTCTTCAATCTGGAAATATACCTCGGCACCCTCAGAGCGTCCTATCCAGTTTCGTTGTATCTCCTTAAGGGAATCCGACCATTCGAGTTCTTCAAGGTCGTTAAGTAGCCTTTCAGCGTAGGCAGATATTCTTAGGCACCATTGCTTCATTGTTTTCTGTTCAACAGGATGCCCTCCTCGCACAGAGAATCCCTCCTTCACCTCATCGTTTGCCAGAACAGTACCCAGCTCTGGGCACCAGTTAACCATAGTGTCGGCAAGGTAGGCAAGGCGGTATGCCAGCAGTGTTTCCTGTTGCTGCTTCTCGTTCATCCCTTTCCATTCTTCTGCGCTAAAGTTTTCAATATCGCTACAAGCAGCGTTAACCTTTTGATTCCCGTTTTTATTAAACTCCTCAATTAGCTTCTCAATGGGCTCTGCTTTTTGGGTGTTGTTGTTGTACCAATGCTTAAACATCTTTATAAAAGCCCATTGTGTCCAGTGGTAGTAGTCAGGGTCGCAAGTGCGAACTTCACGGCTCCAATCGTAGTTAAAGCCTATCTTGTCAAGCTGTTCACGGTACCTTTTAATATTTTTATCTGTAGTTATGGCGGGGTGCTGGCCTGTTTGTATTGCATACTGCTCGGCAGGAAGACCAAATGCATCGTAACCCATGGGGTGCAGTACGTTAAATCCCTGAAGCCTCTTGTAGCGGGAGTATATATCTGAAGCAATATAACCCAAAGGGTGTCCTACGTGAAGGCCCGCTCCTGAGGGGTAGGGGAACATGTCGAGCACGTAAAATTTTGGTTTAGACTTATCAATATCAACCTTGTAGGTGTTGTTTTCTTTCCAGAACTTTTGCCATTTCTTCTCTATCTCGGGGAAATTGTAATCCATATCTTGTTTTTATTTTTTTAAATTCTGATTTAGCACGCAAAGATAGGAATTGTTAATAACTTTTTTAATATCTTAAATGTTATGGAGATTCTATCGAAGAATGTCGACTAATATTTTTTTTAGGCTTTAGGGAAATACTTCGTTTTTTGTAAAGCAGGTATGTAATGGTTTTCCAAAAAATCTGCCTAACCTTTTTTGTGCTCAATCATCGCATATGTTGTAAAACATAATTGGTTTTTTTTGCTTGACGCAATGGTTTGCACGATTGTTTAGATGATGTAGATCATTATTATTATTAACAAGGGTCATTTGGTTGGTAAAAAAGTTTATTTTTGTAAGTGAATTTGTTCTATTATATAAAACTAAATAGTTCTCTCCTTCCTTTGGATTCATATAGGATGGAGTGTTTTTTTTATGCCAACAAACCATTTTTTATAATAATGTTTATGAAAAGATTAATACTAGTCATCTTTACGTTCTTTGCAATTAGTGCTTTTGCACAGGAAGGAACAAAACAGTTAATGCCAAATTCAAACGATAGGCTCTATATTGAGTTTAACGTATTTGCAGGGAATAACTTTGGTTTATTCAACAGCAGTGAGGAGGAGCGAATTAATATTTATCTGAATGCTGGAGAAAGGATGCATTTAGGTTTTAAGATGAATAGAAACAATTATGGTGGCAATGTAGCTACTGATCCTTATTGGGTTAGATTTCAGGTTAAAGATCCCAATGGTAATGTTGTTTATGGTCCTGCTTGGTTAGATGAATTTGAGGATGATGGTTATATTATTAATAATTATACTGAAGCTGTTACTGGTCCAAATGGAGCAATACTTAATGGAAGTGAAATTACAGGAGGATATAACCCACTAATTATTGATGCAGCATTAACGGGTAATTATTATATAGAATTTGAAGAATATTATGATAGGCGTTTCGCCCTCGAGTATTTCGATGTTACCGTAACCGATAATGCAAACAATGTTATAACCAACCCCGGCGAACCCAATAAGTCGGCGGGTCGCCTATGGTCGTATGCATGGCAACTATCTAATACTAGTTTTACTGAGTATCCTGTAAACGCTCACTTCTTTGTTTTTACCGAGGATGAATTTGTTAATAAGGTGAACTTTAAAATGTACCCCTACTCCTTTATCTTTTTAGCGAACCATTTTGGGGTAACAACCTATACCGAGGAGAATTATATTAGAAGAACACAGAGCCAGGAGGGCGACCAAACCGGTGGCGAGGATGTAGCAGAGTATAGAATTTTTCTTAACGATCCCGACAGGAGCGTTTGGCCTAACACGCTGCTTGCCCCACCCAAGGTTCAGGTTTGGGCTGAGGAGGAACTCTTTATGGATTATAATTATAGCCGCAATCCATTATACGAAGACCTTGACTATAGCGCTGTGGTGCTTGAGAAAAATACGCCCGCTTGCCCACATGAAGATGTTACATTTTTTAAGATTGAGGCTAATATGGATGGTTTCACAGCTATCTTAATAGATATTAATGGGGATGGCGAGTACTCAACTGGCGGAAGCGACCGCGTTATATACCGCGAGTTAAAGAAAGGATTAAATTATATCCTATGGGATTTTAAAACCGATGCGGGGGCACAGGTTGCCAACGGCAGTTATAGCGCTTCAGCAACTTTCTTTGGCAGGGGCCCTGCCCATTTCCCAATGTACGATGTGGAGCAGCTCGATGGCATTACCACATCAGCCATTCGTCCTTTCAATAAGCTAAATACTACCATTTATTGGGACGATACAAATATAACTAACTGGGGTGATATGAATGGTGGCGACCTAATGGATGAAACCCAGCAGAAGCAGCTTAAGGTAGAGGAGCATGTGCCGCGAACATGGATGTACAGAGGCGACTGGGCAAACACACCACATAATGGCGAGGTTAATACAATGAACACTTGGTTCAACGCCATTGATCTTGGATATGGCGATATAGGTATTGTAGTTCAGGAGAGCGACACGAAATGTGTCGATGGTTCTGCTCCATACGTTGGCGATGTGTACCTTGAGGGGCCTAAAGATCAAGATATTGTTTTTGATGTGGAAGATTTTGATTATAAGTTCTTTCATCCAAATGATTTAGCCCTCAGTTCAATGGAAATTCTTTCCCTGCCGTCGGAAGGAACATTGTACAATAGTGGAGTCCCCGTAGCTGTTGGGGATGAAATTGCCAGAACCAATATTGGAAACTTAACCTATACCCCTCCAACCGCCGATTATCATGGTCAAACAAGTTTCGAATGGAGAGGCCGTGATACAAACGGAAAATGGAGTAATAATCAGGAGAATGTTTACCTTATAATAAATACACCGCCCACAATTTCAGCAATTGATGATCAAATTCTTTGTACAAATACCGATACCGATGAGATTGAGTTTACGGTTGGCGATGATGAGACCCCTGCTAATGAGCTTGTTGTAACAGGTTTCTCAGCAAACCCAGACTTTGTCCCTCATACTGGAATTAATATTGGCGGATCAGGCCAAACTCGAAATGTAACGGTAAGCCCCGTTGCCAATAAATCTGGCAGAGCAATTATTTACATAATGGTTGACGATGGGTTGACACAGGTAATTGAGCAGTTTGCCGTTACCGTTAGCCCTAGCCTTGAATTCTCAGGAGATACAATTGTATGTGAAGGGGACAACCTTTTCCTTATGGCCGAGGAGGCTGGTGCCGACTCATACGAGTGGAGTTATGATGGTACGGTTGTATCAACTAATCGTATTTTAGAGCAAGCTGCACCTGTTAGTGTTGGTAAGTGGACATTAACCATTACAAAAACAATTGATGAGGGGAAAGATGTTCTTTGTACTTCAACCAGAGAGTTTGAGGTTGAAGTAGCTCCTCTAACAACCTTCTCCGGCGATACCGATGTCTGTGTTGGCGAGGCCATCTCGCTAACTGCAACGGAAGTAAACGCATCTTATATATGGGAGAAGGATGGTAGTCAGATAGGCACTGGCAGAACCTATTCAAAGTCCAGCGCATCCATGAGCGATGCAGGAACCAATTACACCCTGTATGTTGATAAAGCGGGATGCCAGAACACTTCCGATCCATTTACAATAACCGTTAAGG
This sequence comes from Bacteroidales bacterium, assembly GCA_046542995.1. Lineage (GTDB taxonomy): Bacteria > Bacteroidota > Bacteroidia > Bacteroidales > Tenuifilaceae > Perlabentimonas. The sequence goes on along the minus strand of JBKHAH010000034.1, from coordinate 658 downwards.
ATCAGCCAAACTTAGGTTTATCGGTTACAGGGAGTACTGTTGACCCCGATAAGAATGCCACCATTACCATTGGCCAGGCGCAAAATAATGTAATCTATAATGTTTACAATGAGTCTGGATTTGTCACATCGGGTGAAGGGCAGGGAGCTGACATTGCTATAACTATTGATGCTAGCTATTTAGAAATTGGAGAGAATGAGTTTACTATTAAGGCCGATAACGATAACTGTGAGGTAGAATTAAACCAAAAGGCAGTTATTTATGTTAACCAGCCGGGCGTTACCGTTTCACCATTAACTCTAGCCACTCAAGAGGATGGAGGCCCTGAGACTTTTGAAATTGTACTAGATACTGAACCAACGGGAGACGTTACCATTAACATAGAATCTAATGATACGTCTGAAGGAACTGTTACCCCATCCAGCGTTACATTTACTCCAGCAAACTGGAGTACTCCTCAAGAAGTTCAGGTAATTTCAGTTGAGGATCATACAGTTGATGGAGACCAACCATATACAATTGAAATTTCACTATCCAACGGTAATTCTTACTATAACATCAACCCCGATAATGTAACCGTTACCAATATTGATACTGATGAGGCGGGTGTTACAGTTACCCCAACTTCACTTACAACTTCAGAGGATGGCGATACCGA
>JBKHAH010000122.1:0-7259 GCA_046542995.1 Bacteroidales bacterium | reverse complement strand
ATAGGCAAACTTGAATCTAAGGTTTTGGGCAGAAGATGGAAGTGGTATTGTTTCAGGCTTCAAATCATTTCCTAATGTAGTTCTTTCCCATAATTATAAAAACAAGCAGTAGTGTAAAAAAAATCATTATTTCTGCCTTGAACAAAACATTTTAAATACTGTTAATAAAATAGCAAAAAAACATTGTTTCTATTTTCTTTGTAGTAAAGTTTCAATATGAGGAAGGTACTCTCAATAGTTATTATTCCAGTAATCATGCTACTTTTTTATAATCAGGTAGCCAATTGGCATTTCCATAAGTTACCTAATGGAATTGTAGTAGAGCACGCCCACCCATTTACAGATAGTAAAACAAACGATACACCCTACCAAAGTCATGCTCATACCGAAATGGAGTTTTTGGTAATAGGACTAATGTCAACAACTTTAGGATTAGTAGTGTTTGCATTGCTTTTCTCATTAGTATTATCTTTAACTCGAAGAGAAAAGTTAATTCCGCAATATGCTTTTATTTCACACTCCCTTTATCTTCAAAAAACCAACCCCCTACGTGGACCTCCCAAGTGTTTCTAATACCGACTTGCTATCAAGTTACTTAATATAATTCACTCCATTTTCATATTAAGATTGATAGTTCGTCGGCATTAACTAAACCAGCTAAAAGATTTAACTACGTTCATTCTGTTAGCGATTTAGCGTAATAGCACAGTTACAAAAATCGATTCCTACAAGTAAGATTTCTTCAATTTAAAAAAATAAAAAATCATTTAAGCACACCACATCTATATGTGCTATAAATACCTACGATATGAAAAAATTAATTATTAGTATCGCATTGCTAACTAGTGCAATAACTGCACATGCTCAATTAAAGACCGATGCGAATATATTTGGACACGTTGTAAATTCTGAGGATGAAGAGCATGTACCATTTATTAACCTAGTTGTTGAGGGCACTCGTTTGGGCGCAATGACCGATGCGTCCGGACATTATATTATTACCAACCTACCCGAAGGAAAACACTCGCTGATAGTTACCGGCATGGGTTACGAAACTAAATCTAAAGATTTTGAAATTACGACCAAGCAAACAATTGAGATTGATTTTGAGGTTGATTACATTGGGATTAACCTTGATGAGATTATAATAACTTCTTCGCCTACAGCAAGTGGATTTCGGTATCAGCCCGATATGTCATATATGGGTGAGAAGCTACAGCAAAGAACGGAAGTTTCCTTTGGTGAAATGCTAAATGGTGCTCCTGGTGTAACCATGCGCTCATTTGGGTCGAGCCCCGCCAGACCAGTAATTAGGGGGATGGATGGCGACCGCATACTTGTTCTTGAAAACGGTGAGCGAATGGGCGACATTTCCGAAACATCAGCCGATCACTCCATAGCCCTTGACCCTTTGGTGGCAAACAGGGTTGAAGTAATCAGGGGTCCGGCCAGCTTACTATATGGCTCAAGCGCTCTGGGAGGAGTAATTAACCTGATGACAACCGATATACCTGACCGATGGGATCCGGGAACATCCGGAGTGGTATCGTTACAAGGAGCAACAATGAATAAAATGGGTGCTGGTTTTGGCAGGCTGTCTTACGGAGGCGAAAACATGGCTGTAACTGGCCGGTTTGCCCACAGACAATCGTCAGACATTACAACACCCGATGGAACCCTACCTGGCTCCTCAATGAATAATTACGATGGTGCAATAGGCGCAGGCTATAACAATGGATCAACTTCTGGAGGAGCAAGTTTATCTGTTACAGGTCAAAACTATGAGATTCCAGAAAATATTGAAAATCCAAATGAGGGAGTTGAAATTCGCATGGAACGTCAAGCCTTCCAGGGTAGGCTCAACCATGAGCGCAAAGGGTTCTTTGATAAAGGTCAGCTGCGCTTTAACACCAGCCGTTTGTTTCAACAGGAAATAGAATACGAAATAGCCGACGGAAACAGAGATGAGGAGGTTGAGTTGGAGTATGAGAAATTCAATTTTAGTTCAACCCTTACGCTCCAACATAAACCCTTTGAATTTTTTGACAGAGGAGCCATTGGGGTCAATCTTCATGCTCACCATATGGAGGTTCGTGGAGACGAGGCATACACCCCCGGCGAACAAAGGATGAATTTTGGTCTGTTTACTTTTCAAGAACTCCCCATATCAAGCAAAATACGCTTACAAGCAGGGTTAAGAATAGATTTTCAACAGACAAGCACACTCTCAAACCAAATATTTGAAGTCATTTCAAAAAAACGGAATGCGCTTAACTACTCAGGGTCAATAGGTTTTAATCATCGTCCTGTTGAGGGGCTTGAGATTGGAGGGCAGTTTGCTCGCTCACACCGTAACCCCTCTGTAGAAGAACTTTACGCCAATGGAGTACACCTTGGTGCGGGGGTTTTTGAAATTGGAAATGCAGATTTGAAAGATGAGGTTGGTCAGGGTGCCGATTTCTTTATCAATTGGCTGGGCGATATACTGCAAATTGAATTTGCCCTTTTTGCAAACTACTTCCGAAACTACATAGTATTTGAGCCAACCGGCAATACCAATCCGGCATCAGGATATCCCATTTTTAGATATTTTGGAGACGAAGCTAGGCTTATGGGTGGCGAACTTTCCGCTGGTCTAAAACTACATGAGAACTTTACTCTTGGGGTTGGTTCCGATTACGTTAACGGACAAAGAATGAACAATGGAAAACACTACCTGCCTTTTATACCTCCTATGAGGTTTAATGCCAATTTCGAATACGATTTTGGATTTGGATGGATAGGTGGTAAAGTTCTCTCTGCGCTAAAGCAGGATAGAGTTGCACCAGACGAAGATGTAACTGATGGCTATACGCTTATTGGACTTAACGCCGGGGTTAGACTAAAGTCACCAGGGAGACATGTCCTTATACTTAGGATTGATAATCTGCTGGACGAAAGGTACCGTGACCATCTTTCGAGAATTGAGGACAGGAACTTTCCTATGCCAGGCAGAAACATATCATTGGCATACCGGTGGTTCTTTTAATTAGTATCATATGACACTAGTTTAATCTTCAGAGTTTCACCCCATTCAAAACCATTGGATGGGGTGTTTTTTATCTAGGTATTAAATAATTATTCTGTAATCTCTTATCCTTTTCTTCAAAAAATCTTATTTTTACATCAAAACAAAAACGGAGCAATGACATACGGAGTTGTAAATCAATGCTTAGCTGCACTTAGGAGTGAGCCTTTTGAGCATAGTGAGATGGTAAACCAGGTGCTTTTTGGAGAAACATTCACAATTATTGAAAAGCATAAAGATTGGCTAAGGATACAGCTTAACCACGACCAGTACGAGGGTTGGTTAGACACAAAATCATGTAAGATGTTTGACCAGAAACAGATGGATTTACTTGACCTCCCCGACGCAACCCATGTTGCAAACAGGCTTTTTAAAGCTAAAAGTAAAAACAGTAAATTCCCAATAAGGCTATGCCCAGGCTCAAACCTCTACTATTTTGATGCCGAAAATGGAACCTTTACGCTAGCAGACGAAGAGTTTAAAACCTTTAACTTACCCTTTGAGAAACCCGATAGAACGAAGGCAGGTTGCCTTGAGGAATTCGCCTATGAATTTATTAACTCACCCTACCTTTGGGGTGGACGTTCTCCATACGGAATTGACTGCTCAGGTTTAAGTCAGGTTCTTTATAAAATGATTGGTATTCCTATCCCACGCGATGCCAACCAACAGGTTGCATTAGGTAAAACGGTTGAGTTTATCAACATGGCGAAACCAGGCGATCTAGCTTTTTTTGATGATGAAGAGGGCAACATCTATCACGTTGGTATAATCCTGCCAGAGAACAGAATTATTCACAGTTCAGGCTATGTCAGGTTAGAACACATTGATCATCAAGGAATTTACTCTGCCCAAACCAAAAACTACTCACATAAGCTGCGAGTAGTGCAAAGAATAATTGAAGATTAATATGGAATTTTAAAACAACCCTAAAGATTAACCAAATGATAAGATACCAAATACTAATTATTATTGCCATAATTGCTGTTGCAGTTTGGATTGCTATAAAGAATCAGCAAAGAGCCAAAAAAGATAGGTAGAGTCTGCCCATAAATAGCATCTATATTTTGATGAATTTAACAACAAGCACTACCTAAACATGTCCTACACTTACAAATACCCAAGAATGCTTGTAACGGTTGATGCCGTGATCTTTCTAAAGGATGACGATTCAACTTATAAAATACTACTTATAAAACGTAAAAATCCTCCATTTCAGGGAAGATATGCTCTGCCCGGTGGTTTCCCAGAGACCGATGAACTGCTAAAGAATGCTGCCATCAGGGAACTTCAAGAAGAAACAGGCCTGAAAATGAATGAGCTGGAACAGCTCGCTGCATTTGATAAAGTAAACAGAGATCCCCGCGACAGAAATATTAGCATAGCATACTACGGTCTAACCACGCCTCAAAATGCCAAACTAAATGCGGGCGATGATGCTGCCGAAGCCCATTGGATTCCTTTAAAAAACCTACCCGAACTAGCTTTTGACCATCAAGAAATTATTGAGCTTGCAGCAAAAAGATTACAAATAAAACTATAGGATCATGCCCGCTCCAACGGTAACGTTGGTGGCTTCATCAATAATTATTAGGCTACCAGTAACCCTATTTCTTCTGTATGGATCAAAAAACAGGGGTTTGGTAGTTCGAATTGAGATGCAGGCAATGTCATTTAGGCTAACATTCTTATCATCAATAACCTTCTCTAAGTTGTTAATATCTACCTTGTACTTAACCTCTTTAACTATACACCTCACGTCGTTGGTGGTATGCTTTACTGCATACTTTGCGCTTGGGTTGAGTGGAGTTTCTCCAAGCCAGCAAACCATAACATCAATCTCCTGAGCTGACTCTATTCCATTCTGAGCTGATACGATAAGGCATCCACGACTCACATCCAAATCATCGGCAAGAGTTAAGGTTACGGATTGAGGGGCACTGGCACTATCCAACTTCTTTTCATGAAATAGGATTGACTCAACAGATGAAGTAAACCCTGATGGTAGAACCTTAACCTTATCGCCAACATTAAGTGAACCGCTTACCATCCTTCCGGCATACCCTCTAAAGTCAGGGAAATCGGCAAGTTGCGGACGCACAACGTACTGTACAGGGAAACGAGCATCAATCTGGTTATAATCATTGCTAATATACACGTTTTCAAGCAAATACATCAGAGTTGTGCCATCGTACCAATCCATGTTTTTAGAACGCTTCACTACGTTATCGCCATGTAAAGCGCTAATGGGGATAAAACGAACATCCTGCAAGTTAAGATTGGTTGAGAAGGTCATAAACTTCTTCTGAATATTCATAAATACCTCCTCGCTGTATTCAACCAGATCCATCTTGTTAACACATACAATTACATGTGGAATGCAAAGGAGTGATGCAATATAAGCATGCCTAATGGTCTGCTCAATTACTCCATGCCTGGCATCAATTAGTATAACGGCAGCATTAGCAGTTGATGCTCCGGTAACCATGTTTCGTGTGTACTGAATATGGCCGGGCGTATCAGCAATAATAAACTTTCGCTTTGGAGTATGAAAATATCTATAGGCAACATCGATGGTAATACCTTGCTCACGCTCTGCCCTCAGTCCGTCTGTTAGCAAAGCCAGATTCACGTAATCGTCACCCTTCTTTACGCTGGCCTTCTCAACCTCCTCCATCTGATCCTGAAAGATTGCTTTAGAATCGTAAAGTAACCTGCCAATTAAAGTACTCTTGCCATCATCTACACTTCCTGCGGTGGTAAACCGCAATAGCTCCATATTTAGGTATGCTGATTCGTTATATTCGTTGTTGCTCATGGTAAAAATCAAATTTTAATGAAAGTAAACTTAGAAATAAAGCAGCGAGGTATATTGCAACCTTAGAAATATCCTTCAATTTTTCTATCTTCCATGGCTGCTTCGCTGCGCTTATCGTCGGCTCTTCCTCCTCGTTCTGTTGTTCGTATTGCTGCTACCTCGCGAATTATGTCAGTTAATGAGTTTGCCTCAGATTGAACAGCACCTGTACAGGTTGCATCACCAATGGTTCTGAATCGAACAATCTTCTTTTCCACCTTCTCGCTATCGCGAATTTTCATAAAGGGTGTTTTAGCGTAAAGAACGCCATCACGCATGAAAACCTCACGCTCATGTGAGAAGTAGAGGCATGGTATATTAATATTCTCAAGCAGAATGTACTGCCACACATCCATTTCGGTCCAGTTACTTATTGGAAATACGCGGAAATGCTCTCCCATGTTCTTGCGACCATTGAAGATGTTCCAAAGTTCAGGACGCTGGTTTTTAGGATCCCACTGTCCAAACTCATCGCGATGCGAGAAGAACCTCTCTTTTGCTCTGGCTTTCTCCTCATCTCTCCTTCCTCCGCCCATGGCGCAATCAAACTTATTCTTTTCTATGGCATCCAGCAAGGTTGTGGTTTGCATCCTATTTCTGCTGGCGTTGTAGCCAGTCTCCTCCACTGCTTTACCGCTATCAATGGTCTCCTGTACTGATGCAACTATAATTGGCACGCCGGTTTCTTTTGAAACCTGATCCCTAAATTCTATGGTTTCAGTAAAGTTATGACCTGTATCAATGTGCATTAATGGGAATGGAACCTTAGCAGGGTAGAACGCCTTTTGTGCCAAGTGAAACATAATGATAGAATCCTTGCCACCGCTAAAAAGCATAACGGGGTTCTCAAACTGCGCAGCTACCTCCCTAATAACAAATATTGATTCCGACTCCAGCTCTCGCAGGTGATTAATGTTGAATTGCTTCATAAGAAAATGTTTATTTCAATACATTTATCTGACAAATCTTTAACTAAAAAAAAAATAGAAAAAGAATAAGCCTTATAATCTGGTGCAAAATTAAAAAAACTTTTGGCTAATACTATTAAAAATTATTTTAGCACAATCATCAGGTGATTTTATGCTCGTATTAATAGTTATATCAGGTGATATTGGAGAGTTGTAAGGTGAGTTTACCCCGGTAAATTCTTTAATTTGGCCTTCTTTCGCTTTCTTATACATACCTTTCGTATCGCGCTCTTTACATATTTCAAGCGGCGTATTAACATAAACCTCAAAAAAGTAGTTTTTACCAACTATTTCCTTCGCCATTTCACGAATTTGACCTGTTGGTGATATGAATGAGCAGATTGCCACAACGCCCGATTCATTTATT
>JBKHAH010000121.1:0-7291 GCA_046542995.1 Bacteroidales bacterium | reverse complement strand
TTTTCTAACCAAAAACCAGAAAAGGTTAAATCAGCATTGCTGTTTAACCTTTTCATAGCTCTAGTGTAAACCTAAAATTTGTTCTTTTTTAATTTTTTTTTTAATAAATAAGTGTTGAAAAATATTTAACCTAAACCTGATGCAAAGATAAGTTGGCTACATGGGGTGTGAAATAGCATGGGTTGGCTATTTTGTGTTAGGTGTTGGCACTTAATTACGTGAAAGTGGAAAGGGGGGTACTAAATAAAACTTGAAATTACTCTTGGGCACTCACTTAATTCAGGAGAGAGCTAAAATTTTCTATTCTAGTTAATGGGTATTATAGCAGGTTTGCTTCTTTCAGCAACACTTCCATTTCTTTCTGAAGGATCATAGCTTTTGTTTTTGCTGCTCCGGCAAAGCGCATGGATCTATCTGCGTAAATAATACCTCGTGACGAATTTACTAGGAGGCCGCACTTGCTATTCATCCCGAATTTAGCAACATTTGCTAAATTACCTCCCTGTTCGCCTACTCCAGGCACAAGAAGGAAATGATCGGGGGCGATTTTTCTAATATCTGCCAGCATTTCAGCGCGGGTTGCTCCAACCACGTACATAATGTTGTTCTCGGTACCCCAATTTAACGACTTTGCAATTACCTCTTCGTAAATGTACTTGCCTGATGTTGCATTTTCAATCATTTGAAAATTGCTATAGCTATTGTTTGATGTGAGAGCAAGAAGAATAGCCCATTTACCTTTGAAACTTAAGAATGGCTCAACAGTATCTTGACCCATATAGGGGGAGAGTGTGATGGCGTCAAAGTTTAAACGTTCAAAGAACGTTTTTGCATACATTCGGGCAGTATTGGATATGTCGCCACGTTTAGCATCAGCAATGGTAAGTATGTTTGGGTGGTTAATGCGTATGTATTTAATTGTTTTTTGAAGGCTGTCCCACCCTGAAGCACCTGAATGTTCATAAAAAGCAAGGTTTGGCTTGTATGCAACAGCGTAATCGGCCGTTGCATCAATAATGGTTTTATTAAACTCAAGTATGGGGTCTTCTTTTGATAGAAGGAATTCTGGTATTCTGCTTAAGTCAGTATCGAGCCCAACGCAAAGAAAACTGCGTTTCTTCTGTATTTGCTCAAAAAGTTGTGCTGCATTCATGTTAGAAGTATTTATGCTGGACTCATAAGTTGTTAGCAGAATTTTAGGCCTCACTCAACTTTAACCTTTCGGCATTTTCAGCTACTTGGAGTTTTTCAATAATCTCATCAATCTCCCCATCAATTACCGATGAGAGGTTGTATAGGGTTAGGTTAATGCGGTGATCTGTAACCCTTCCCTGAGGGTAGTTGTACGTTCTGATTTTTGCAGAGCGATCGCCTGTAGATACCATCGTCTTCCTTTTCGATGATATTTCATCAAGGTACTTTTGGTACTCCAGATTAAATAGGCGGGTTCTTAGCTCATTCAACGCTTTGTCGTAATTCTTTAGCTGCGATTTTTGATCCTGACACTGAACCACAATGCCAGAGGGAATGTGGGTTAGGCGAATGGCAGAGTAGGTGGTGTTCACACTTTGTCCACCGGGGCCAGAAGCGCAGAAAGTGTCTTTGCGAATATCTTCAGTTTTCAAATCGATATCAAACTCTTCGGCCTCGGGGAGAACAGCAACCGTAGCAGCGGAAGTGTGAACTCGCCCTTGCGTTTCTGTTTGCGGAACACGCTGAACGCGATGTACACCCGATTCATATTTAAGTATTCCGTAAACGCCATTCCCCTTAACGTTTAGTACAACCTCTTTGTATCCACCAACTGTTCCTTCCGAAAAGTGGGTTATATCGTATTTCCAACCCTTTTTCTCAATGAACTTTGTGTACATCCTGAAAAGATCACCGGCAAATATACTCGCTTCGTCGCCTCCTGTTCCGGCTCTAATTTCAAGTACTGAATTCTTGCTATCCTGTGGGTCGGCTGGAACCAGAAGCAATTTTATATCTTGCTCTAATTTGCCTTTCTCTTCTTCCAGAGTCTCCAGCTCCATCTTTGCCATATCGCGCATCTCTTCATCTTTCTCAGTGTTAAGAATGCTCTTGGCAGAATCAATATTGCTTAGGATGTTCTTGTACGTATCGTAAGCTTCTACCATAGGCTCCAGCTCTTTATACTCTTTATTAAGGCTAATGTATCGTTTCATGTCAGCAATTACATCAGGATCAGTAATTTTCTGACCAATCTCCTCGAACTTTCTTTTTAAACCTTCGAGTTTAACAAGTATTGTATTCTCACTCATAGTCTTTAATTGTTGCTGCAAATTTAGCTTTTTCTTCCGTTTTTTTCACCAAAATACAGGTTTCTGTGTATAAAAAAACCCGCCTAATGGTTTAGGCGGGCTTCTGCTGGTGGTGCCACGCGGAATCGAACCACGGACACAAGGATTTTCAGTCCTTTGCTCTACCAACTGAGCTATGGCACCAGCGTTTTTTGCGGTGGCAAATATACGGCATCTTTTTATAACTGCAAATCTTTTTTTAAAAAAGTTAGTTGAATTTATCAGGAATCAATATTACTTTGCTTGAATACCAGTAAACTAAAAATATTAATCAGATGAATTATTTTGTAGATAGTTATATTTTTGGCTTTTCGTTGCAAATCGCTACGTTTGCACCTCAAATTAGAATTAATGAATATTGAGAGTTATACATTAAACAACGGCATCAAAATAGTTCATTTAAGAACAGCATCGCCAGTAGCCTATTGTTGCATGATGATAAATGCTGGCACGCGCGACGAGTTAGATAACGAGCATGGAATTGCTCATTTTATTGAGCACGTTATTTTTAAAGGAACAAAAAGACGGAAAGCTTATCATATAATGAATAGGCTTGATGATGTTGGGGGAGAGCTTAATGCCTATACTTCAAAAGAGGAGACCGTTGTGAATGCTACCTTTTTAAAGGAGGATTACCATAGGGCTGTTGAATTGTTGTATGATATTTTGTTTCGCTCAACTTTCCCAGAGAAAGAACTAATAAAGGAGAAGGAGGTGGTTCTTGATGAGATTAACTCCTATAAGGATTCACCATCGGAACTAATTTTTGATGATTTTGATGAACTGGTTTACCCTAATCATCCCTTTGGAAGGAACATTCTTGGCACTAAGAAGCATATAAGGAAATTTTCTCGTAACGATATTAAGAGTTTTATGCAGCGAAACTATAATACCGACCAGATGGTTTTTTGCTCTTTGGGTAATATCCCCATGTCGAGGGTAGTTCGTTTGGCAGAAAGATACTTCGGGACTATTCCTCCAAACTTGCGATTGCACGATAGGAAACCTGTTAGCATCACTGAACCAAAGGTTAAGGAGGTGAATAAAAGAACCTACCAGAAGCATTGTATTATTGGATGCAGGGCATATAGCTTAGAGCACCCAAAACGAATTGCAATGCATTTGCTAAACAATATTCTTGGTGGACCAGGGCAAAACTCGCGTTTAAATATGTCGCTTAGGGAAAGAAGTGGCTATGCGTACAATGTAGAATCATCATATACACCTTTTTCAGATACCGGGCTATTTAGTATTTACTTTGCGACGGATAAGGTTAATTTTCTTAAATCTTTAGAGTTGGTACACCATGAATTGGAAAAAGCAAGGTCGGTTCAACTGGGAGTGCAACAGCTGGTTAAAGCCAAACGGCAGCTAGTTGGTCAGCTCGCAATTGCATCGGAGAATAGTGAGGCGCTGATGCTTAATATTGCTCGCAGCTATCTGTTTTTTGATTCTTTTGAAGATTTACAAGTGGTAAATAATAAGATTGAAAGTATTCCAGCATCTGAACTTCAGGCTATAGCCAATGATGTTTTGGATTCAGCTAAATTATCAACCCTAATTTTTAAGTAGTATGGAGTCGGGTCAATTCTATTCGAATGATTTGGAAGAGTACATTTTGGCTCACACAACCAAGGAGGATGAGGTGCTTAACCAGCTGAACCGGCATACGCACCTTACCGCATTGCAGGCAAGGATGCTGAGTGGACCAATGCAAGGTAAGTTACTGGAGTTTTTATGTAGAATGATTAAACCAGCCAAAGTACTTGAGATTGGTACGTTTACTGGCTACTCTGCAATTTGCATGGTTAGAGGTTTGCCCCCAAACGCTCATCTTCATACCATTGAGCGTAACGATGAGATAGTTGAAACGGCAGAATCTTTTTTCAAAAAAGCGGGTTTAACCGATAGGATTACACTTCATGTTGGCAATGCCATTGATATAGTGCCTAATCTCAGTGAGCAATTTGATTTGGTTTTAATTGATGGTGATAAAAGGGAGTATCCCGAATACTTAGAAGTTGTTTTGCCAAGTGTACCTGTAGGCGGATTTATAATTGCTGACAATGTTTTGTGGAGCGGGAAGGTTTTAGATAATAAAGCTGACGATGATTATACTCAGGGGGTAAAGTCATTTAACCAAAAAGTTGCTAACGACAATAAACTTGAGCAGGTTATGCTTCCGCTCCGCGATGGATTAATGCTTATTAGAAAACTTGCAGACTAGCAATTGCTCTTGATAATGGATTATTATTGTATTGTTTTACGTTTATTGAATTCATCTTTTTATTGCATTAGGTGAACTATATTGCCTCAAAAGTGTTTTTTATCTATTAAATAGAAAAATATGGCAACTTATAGCATAAAGGAACTTTCATTATTTTGTGGCATTAAGGCTCATACCATAAGAGTATGGGAGAAGCGATACAATTTGTTCTCTCCTGAACGAACCCAAACCAACATAAGAAGATACTCTGATGATGACTTAAAACTTGCCCTAAACATAAAATTGCTACAAAGTATGGGCTATAAGATTAGTCACATTTCTAAAATGCCTAAAAAGGATGTTGTAAGGATTGTTAGTTCGGGGAATGAACACGTATCATCACCTTCTTTACCTGAAGGTTTGTTTTTAGCAGCGAAAAATCTTGATTCCGAGTTATTCTCAAAGAAAATTAACGAATCTATAGAAGAGAAAGATATTGAGTGGACGTATGAAAAGTTGATAGTGCCTTTTCAAAAACGGATGGGGTTGCTATGGCAAGCAGGAGCAATTTCGCCGGCACAGGAACACTTCGCCTCAAATATTTTAAGAAACCTGCTGATAGAAAAAATTAGCAGAGTAGAAACAAGCAATAGAAATAGCACGAAAATGATTTTCTTCTTGCCCGAGGGAGAATTGCATGAGATTAGCTTGCTTTATTTTAATTACATAGCAAATAAAGAGGGTATAAGTACATATTATCTCGGGCAAAGTGTACCAACATCCGATGTTCTTGAGGTTGCCCATAATAATAATGTGTATAATTTTTTCACTTCCATCACCATTCCCATTGATGATGATTCTCTAATAAGTATGTTGAATCAGCTGCTTTCGTCAAATTCCAATGCAAAAGTCTTTGCCACAGGGAGCCAACTGGAGCAGCTAAACGAAAGTTTGCCGAATGAAATTATCAGGGTTTCTTCTGCAAGTAGCTTCAGAGAGGAACTTTAACTGAATAATTTTTTCGCCCCCTAAACTTTCTAGGTAGAGTTGTTTTAAGACTTCACGGGTGTACTTTGCGAAGCGACCTAATTTCCAAAATAATGCCAAACAATGCATGGCATAACGCTAACTTTTAATGTAATAGTTATTCATATTGAAACAATCCGCTCTTAACCCAATTCTCTATTCATACAATATGCTTAATTTTCCCGTAAAAAATATTATTTAGAATTAATTTAGACAATCTTCCTGATTCTCTTTTTATGTAAGTATTTCCTTTTTATCCTTATTTAGAAGGAACCTGTAACTACCACTATTTCGCTGCCTTACCTCTTGACTTTGTCTAATCCTGTTGTATCTTTGTATAAACATTAAATTAGTCTAAATAAGGAAAACTTAAACCATAATAGTTATGTCAACAGCAGAATTTAACACAGCGTTAGTAGAGCTTGAGCCAAATCTTGAAAGATTTGCTTACAGCCTAACAGCTAATCCAGATGATGCAAGGGATCTATTGCAGGAGACTTACCTTAAGGCCCTAACATACAGGGACAAGTTTGAGGATAACACAAACATAAAAGCATGGACCTTCACCATTATGAAGAATACCTTCATTAATAATTATCGTAAGGCGGTTAAGCAGAAAACCACCTTCGATTCCAGTGAGAATCAGTATTTGATTAACGGAAAAACTTACGATGAGAGTCCTGAGTCAAACTATTCTCATAACGAGATTAGCAAGAAGGTAAATAGCTTGGAGGATGATTTCCGTATCCCATTCCAGATGCACACATCGGGCTATAAGTATAAAGAGATAGCGGAGAAGCTGAATCTTAAAATTGGTACTGTTAAAAGTAGAATCTTCTTTTCACGACAAAAGCTTATGAATGCTTTACCAGATTACCAGTAGAACATTTTTGGTGTGTTTTTTATAGGTTAGATTTGTAGGTAGGACGGACCTGATTATTTCAGGTCCGTTTTTTTTTGAAAAAAAATCACTTTTAAATTTTCAAAACTAGGAGTTGCTGCAACATAGGTAATAAGAAAATCAATTGAGCTTCGTAAATAAAACTATTAGAAGCATACTAACTTATTACTAACTAACAAATTATTGAATTATGAAAAGAGTACTTCTATTTTTAACAGCAGCGGCACTAGTTGCTTCGTTTACATCTTGTATGGAGCAATGTGAAATTGACGATTCAGGAGAGGTAAGGGTGACAAACAACACCGATGTGGCCCTTTGGTTTGATGTAACCGAGGCGAATGATGATTACGAGAATGAGAACAGGAACGTTAGTTCTGGATCTAGCACAACCTATACAATGCCAGAGGGCAGGGTGAACATTTGGGTTGCTGAAGAGAACGATAATGAAATGTTTGAAATTTACGAAACCCTGGATGTTACACAATGCGAAACTACATCCTACTCGCTAGAGGAGTGCGTTTGGTATCACGAGGGTACCGTTGAGGTAACCAATAATACAGGTTATGATGCAGAAGTACTTATTTGGCAGGCAGCAGACGATGGATCATATTATGGTGACGGCTATTATATATCAGACGCTGTTGAAGTAGCAGATGGAGAATCAGTTTTATGGGAGATGATGAAGGCAGATGTTGAGATGAAGCTGTATTTTAAGTACATTGGTGAATCCTGGGTCTATGAAACTTACACTCTTGATGTTTGTGAAGACTTAGAGTGGGAATGGACTGCTAAAAAAATGAAGAGCGTAAAAACTGGCGAACTACCAGAAAATATGGA